>DATGDO010000018.1:0-27351 GCA_035310805.1 Solirubrobacterales bacterium | reverse complement strand
CGTAGTCGAGCTCGTCGACCGCGACCGGGCCGTGATCACCATTTGCGAAGGGCTGCCTCTCCACCACGTGCAGGAAACGGATGCGGAGATCGATTCGCGTCCGCGGCTCGGCCTCGACCAGGCACTCGGTCCGCATCAGTGACGAGTCGTCCCCGTGCGCCACCGCCCACGCTTGCGGGTAGACGCCGCCGAACGTCCAGCGGTGCTGGTTCTTGAGCGCGGAGCGCCTGTAGGGCCAGAGGATGTATCCCTCGTAGAGCACGGCGTCTGCGATCTGCCGGACGAGGTCAGGCATCCTCGGCCTCGTCGAGCAGCGTCTCGATCGTGCGGTCCCAGCTCGGCAGCGCCTTGCGCGACCGGAAGGCGTGCAGGCGATCGAAGCTGTCTCTGCCAAGCCGGAGCCAGGCGTCCCCCGGGAAGTAGTGATCCATCAACTCGCGCCAGACGGCCGCGGGCATGCGGTACCGGGCCTCCTTCTCCCAGGGGACCAGCGAGACCTGCAGTCCCCCGTCCGGGCCCCCGTAGAAGACCGACCCGCTGAAGAGCAGCTCCACCGGCACCTCCCCGTCGCGCACTCCATGCAGGTACTTGGAGATCGCGACCTCGAAGTCATAGGTACACGGAACCTGGAGGTCGATCAGCGTCTCCTCACCGAATGGAGGGACGTTCACACTGAGGCTGGCCCAGGGAAGGCTGTGGAGATTGCGGCCCCATGCGTCGCCGGACCCGAACACCTCCGCCAGCCGCTCCCGTGTCTCGGCGTCGTACGCGCGCCGGGTCGCGGCGATCCGGATCTGCACGTTGAGCGCGATCGAGCGAACGGGCGCGCCGCCGGTCCGCAAGATCCTCAGCCCGAAGGCGAGCGTCGGCGAGGCGGCTCGCTCGAGTGGCTCGATCCTCTCCACCGAGAAGCTCAGATCGGGCGGGGATTGGGCGGAGCCGGGGCCGCCTGCGACTGACGTCGGCGCCTCCATGCTCCTAGCCCGGCGAGAGGTTCGGCATGCTTGGATCGATCGGGTTCCGCATCTTCGGGTTGATCCCGGTGGAGCGCTCCGCCGTCGAGGTTCCGTCGCGGTTGTGGCCCGCCTGGCTCTCGTTGGGCCCCTTGTTCCCCTGCCTGATCCCGGGTGTGTGCGCCGGGGTGTCCGGACGCACGTCCGGCTTTCCTACCCTGATCTCGGCCATCGCTGCTCCTCTCCGCCGTCGGCGGCGCTCGCCGCGACGATCGTCTCTATGCGGCTGCCCTCGCGGCCGACCGGGCGCGAGCGCCCGTCCAGCTCGTCGAAGAACCGCTGGATCTCGACCCAGACCTCCTTGCCCCCGCTCAATCCCTTCCAGCGCGTGCGAATCAGGCCGACGAGCCGATAGCACTCGTCGATCGGCACCAGCCAGTATCGACGAGCACCCCGCGCCCGATTGACGAGCAACGCCTCCACGTCGGGCTCCATCTGCGCCAGCATCGGATTGGCGCCCTCGACCCGTTCCCACGCCTCGAGCCCGAGAGCCGATTCGGTCGCCCCCATCGGGCTGGGATAGAAGGCCTGGACGCCCTCGCCGGACGACGGCCGAAAGAAGAAGGCCATCTCCACCGGGATGCCGAGCTCCTCCCAGTCCGCCTCGGCAAGCTCGAAGTCGACGATCTCCAGGCGCCGATCCGGGATCAGCCGGAAGTGTCCCCCACCGGCGGCGGCGCGGTCGAACAGCAACGAGCAGGCCCTGCAGGCGCAGAGCAGCTGCCGGCTCTCCAGATCGAGCAGGTGGCGATGGTCAGCGGGGATCTCCCGCCCGCAGAGATCGCAACGCTCCTCCACCTCGGGCTGTCTCGCGCCGCGCTGCGCGAGGCGCCGAAGCCGCGGGGATGCCGCCGCGGGAGCGCGGCGGCTCATGCCGTGGCGCCCGCTCCGAGCGCCAACCTGATCTCGCCGTCGTCGCCCGCCAGCAGCGGGATCGGCTCCAAGTGGAGCTGGGGAGCGTCGAGGCAGCGGCCGGCGCGCCGCACGTCGAACCGCTTCCCGCACGATGGACAGGTGAGCTCCCCGTTGTGGAGCGGTGCCTCGTCGAGGGGCGTCTCGCAGGCCGGACAGGCGGGATGGTAGGCATACGGTGCCCCGTCGACCGAGCAGAGAAGCACCGGCTGCCTCGAGACGTCGATCATCGTGCCGCGCTCTGCCGCGCCCCCCGGGACGATCCCGGCGTCGACCCAGGCGCTGGCGGTCGTCTCCCTGCCATTCGCCATCCCAGCGCCCTCGGCGCCGCCCCCGGCCGTCTCGATCTGAAGGAGCGCCGGGGCTGGAGGATCCGGCCTCACGCCGTCGGCCTCGACGCTCTCGATCTCCGGCGCCGACTTGGCGATCGCCTGCTCGATCGCGAGCTTCAGGGTGATCGCCGACGACGGGCAGCCGCTGCAGCTGCCCTCCATGCGCAGACGCGCGACCGCGCCGTCGATCTCGAGCAGCTCGACGTCGCCACCATGCGAGTCCAGGTAGGGGCGAACCTCGTCCAGCGCCTTCCTGACCCGCTCCTCGACCCGTACCGGATGCAGGCCGTGGACGAGCAGCAGGTGCGAGACCAGCTCGTCCTCGGCGAGCTCCGCCGCCAGCCCGTTGGCGCCCGGCGCGCCGGCGAGCGCCATGATCCGGCCCAGGCCCTCGCCATAGAGCTCGAGCAGCTCGGCGACGAGATCCGTGGCCAACCCCCGGGCCTTGGGATCGGGAAGGGACTCGACCTCGTCGAGAAGCCGCTCGATCGTGGTCACTCGCTCTTGGGAGGCCGGATCGCCCACGGCGCCTCCCTCAACCGTGCTCGCCGAACATCGGCGAGTGGGTCTTCCGCAGCGTCTTGCCATCGCCGAGGTACATGTGGACGCCGCACGGCAGACACGGGTCGAAGCTGCGCACGGCCCGCATGATGTCGATCCCGCGGAACTCGTCGCGGCCGTTCTCCTCGAAGATCGGCTGGCCCATGACCGCGTCCTCGTAGGGGCCGGGGGTCCCATACGAGTCGGTCGGGCTCCCGTTCCACGGGGTGGGCGGGTACGGGTGATAGTTGGCGATCTTCCCGTCGCGGATCACGAGATGGTGCGAGAGCACGCCGCGCACCGCTTCGTGGAACCCGCAGCCGATCGCCTCGTCCGGGACCTCGAAGTCCTCGAACACCTTGGTGTTGCCCGCGCGCACCTCGTTGAAGGCCTGCTCGACGAAGTACATCGCCATCGCCGCCGAGTAGGCGACGAAGTAGATCCGGGCGCGGTCGCGCTCGATCGCGTTCGACCACTGCGGGACCTTCCACTCGATCGTCTGCTCAGGCGTGTTCGGCGTCTGGGGCAGGTTGATCTCGACGCTGCTGCCGGTCGCGTTGACGTAGGGGGTGTGGACCTTGTCGGCGAGCGCCGTCGCCCAGAGCCGCGCCAGGGCGCCACCGCCCGTGTCCAGCGCGAGGTGCTCGTCCGTGCGCTTGTCGTACCAGCGCGGACTCATCACCCAGCTGTAGTTGCCGCCCTCGAGGTCCCGCTTCTGCGGCCTCGGGATCGTCGTCTGGTTCCAGGGATGGCGCTTGTCGATCGGGTTGCCGAGCGGATCCTGCTGGACGAAGGTCTCCTCGTTCGCCCAGTCGTCGTAGTAGGAGCTGCCCAGCAGGATCCGCAGCCCCACGTTGATCTCGACGAGGTTCGTGGTGACCAGCTCCCCGTCCACCACGACCCCGGGGGTGACGAACATCTCGTTGCCCCAGTGATCCATGTCCTCGTAGCGGTAGTTGACCTCCTGCGGGTTGTTCCAGGCCCCCCAGCAGCCGAGCAGGATCCGGCGCCGCCCAACCTCCTCATAGCCCGGCAGGGCGTCGTAGAAGAAGTCGAAGACGTCGTCGTTCATCGCCACCGCCTTCTTGATGAAGTCGAGGCAGCGCAGCAGCCGGCTCAGGTAGTCGGTCAGCAACGTCGGGGTGGCCACCGTCCCGACCCCGCCCGGATAGACCGTCGAGGGGTGGACGTGCCTGCCCTCCATCAGGCAGATCATCTCCCGCCCGACCCGGCTCATGTGCAGGGCTTCCTTGTAGGTCTCGCCGGTGAACGGGTTGTAGGAGCGCATGATGTCGCCGATCGTCCGGTAGCCGTGGATCTCCGCTCCCGGGGCCTTGGCCGACTCGGCCTTCTTCCAGACGCTTGGATTCGTCTCCCGGACCATCTGCTCGCAGAAGTCGACGAAGACCAGGTTGTCCTGGAAGATGATGTGGTCGAAGATGTACTCGGCCGCCTCGCCCAGGTTGACGATCCACTCGCCCAGCGGCGGCGGCTTCACCCCGTAGGCCATCTGCTGCGCGTAGCACGAGCAGACCGCGTGGTTGTCGCCGCAGATCCCGCAGATGCGGCTGGTGATGAAGTGCGCGTCCCGCGGGTCCTTTCCCTTCATGAAGACGCTGTAGCCCCTGAACAGCGAGGAGGTGCTCTTGCACGAGACGACCTCGTTGTTGTCGAAGTCGATCTTCGTGTAGATGCCGAGGTTGCCGACGATCCGCGTGATCGGATCCCACGACATGTCGACGATCTGGCCCGATTCCGGCTTGATCTTCTCGCGAGTGGCCATGCTCTCTCTCCTCTTCCTCTTGCCGTCGGGGTCTAGTAGTTCTTCTGCAGCGCCTTCGGCTGGTAGCCCGTGGTGAGCTCACCGCGGTTGTGGCGCCACTTGGGCTCCTTGTGCAGGGTCTTGTTGGTGATCCCCCGGAGCTTGCGCATCAACGGCCCGTAGCTGCCGCTGATCGTCGAAGAGAGCCCGCCACCGGGCGGAGCGTCCATGAACGGCATGAACTTGTCAGGGAATCCCGGCATCGTGCAGCCGATGCAGATGCCGCCGACGTTCGGGCACCCACCGATGCCGGCCATCCAGCCCCGCTTGGGCACGTTGCAGTTGACGACCGGGCCCCAGCAGCCGATCTTGACCTGGCACTTCGGCGAGTTGTAGTCCTTGGCGAAGTCCCCCTGTTCGTAGTAGCCGGCCCGATCGCATCCCTCGTGGACCGTCTTGCCGAAGATCCACTGCGGCCGCAGGGCGTCGTCGAGGGGGATCGTCGGGGCGAGCCCCGCCGCCTGGTAGAGCAGCCAGGTGAGCGTCTCCATGAAGTTCTCGGGCTGGACCGGACACCCCGGGACGTTGACGATCGGCAGCCCCCCGGCCGAGCGGAAGTCCCAGCCCAGGTAGTCCGCCAGGCCCATGCAGCCGGTGGGGTTGCCGGCCATCGCATGAATGCCCCCGTAAGTGGCGCAGGTGCCGATCGCGACGACCCCCCATGCCTTGGGCGCAAGCTGATCGATCCACCAGTTGAGCGTCAGCGGCTCGCCGGTGGCCTCGTCGTTGCCGAACGAGGTCCAGTAGCCCTCGCCGTTGATGTTCTCGTTCGGGATCGATCCCTCGATCACCAGCACGAAGGGCTCCTCGAGCTCTCCGCGGGCGGCCTGGCGGAAGGGCGCCAGGAACTCCTCACCGCCGAGCGTCGGCGAGAGCACCTTGTTGTGGAGGTTGACCTTGGGCAGGCCAGGGATCGCGCCGAGCAGCACGTCCTCGATCGCCGGCTGACCCGCGGCGGTGATCGAGACGGAGTCCCCGTCGCAGCTCATGCCCTCCGAGATCCAGAGGATGTGCACCTCGTCCACGCCGCTGCGCGCCTCCTCGGCGCCCGCTTCCGTGGCATCCACTTCCGCTACGTCATCGGCCATCGCTCACGCCTCCGTTCCCGAATCGTCGTCACGCCTTGCTCGAAACCAGCGCCTCCTCGACCTCCAGCGAGTCGATCAGCAGCTCCTCTCCTCGAATCAGCTCCAGCTCGAACCCCCCGCATCGCTCGCAGCGCAACGGCAGGTCCGCAAGAGTCGTTTCGGCCTCGCAGCTCCGGCAGAGGCCGGCGGCCGGAACCTCCCGCAGCTCCAGCTCGGCCCCCTCGGCAACGGTCCCCGGGGTGATCAGCTCGAAGGCGAAGCTCAGCGCCGACGGGACCACCTGGCGGAGATGGCCCACCTCGAGCTCGACCCTGGTGACGCGCCGGCCCGCGGCGTGGCGCTCGACGGTGTCGAGTACGGCCTGGGCGATCGAAAGCTCGTGCATCAGCAGATCCTCGGCAGGGGGTCGCCGACGAGCTGATCCATCACCCGGCGGCCGCCGAAGGCGGTCTCCACCAGCACCATCCCGGGCGGCTCGGCCTTGACCTCTCCGATCTCCGCGGCGTCCTCGCAACCGGGAACGGACCGGAGCGCCGCGAGGGCCTCCTCCGCTCGATCGGGCGCGACGAAGGCGACCAGCTTCCCCTCGTTGGCGACGTACATCGGGTCGATGCCGAGCATCTCGGCGGCGCCGGCAACCGCGGGGGCGACCGGGACGTCGGCCTCGCGTACGCCGATCGCGACCGCCGACGAGCGCGCCAACTCGTTGAGCACCGACGCCACCCCGCCGCGGGTGGCGTCGCGCATGCAGTGAAGTTCGGAGCCGGCGGCCTCCAGGAGCGCGTCGACCGCGGGCCAGAGAGGACGGGTGTCCGAGCGGATCTCCGCGTCGAGCGAGAACTCGTCGCGGGCGAGCATGATCGCCGAGCCGTGGTCGCCCACGGTGCCCGAGACGAGCACGCGGTCGCCGGGTCGCAGGCCTCGTGGGGAGAGCTCCGCCCTCGGGTCGAGCTTGCCGATTCCCGCCGTGCAGATGTAGATGCCGTCGGCGTGGCCGCGCTCGACCACCTTGGTGTCGCCGGTCGCGATCTCGACCTCGGCCACGGCGGCGGCCGCCGCGATCGCCTCGACCTCGGCCCGCAGCGCAGCGGCCGGCAGCCCCTCCTCCAGGATCAGGGAGAGGCTGAGCGCCCTCGGCCTGGCCCCTGCCACCGCCAGGTCGTTCGCCGTGCCGTTCACGGCGAGCTCGCCGATCGAGCCCCCGGGAAAGCGGATCGGCCTGACCACGTAGCTGTCGGTCGAGATCGCGAGCCCCAGGTCGTCGATCGCGACGACCCCGGCATCCCCCATCTGCTCGAGCGTCTCGCCCTCCTCGGCCAGTGCCGGCACGAGCAGACCCTCGATCAGGGTCTGCATCGCCTTGCCGCCGGCACCGTGCGCCATCGTCACGGTCTCGTCCTTGAAGCGAGGGCGCTTCGCGCGCGCCGTCTCGATGATCCCGAGGACCTTCCGCTCGCGCTCGCTGACCGCGCCCGTCGAGTCCCGTTCTGCCTTGACGGCTCCGCGCTCGGACAATCAGACCAGCTCCTTCTCGCGCGAGAAGCGCCCGTAGTTGTAGTAGGCGGCGCAGGCACCCTCTGGAGAGACCATGCAGGTGCCGATCGCGTGCTCCGGCGTACAGGCGGTCCCGAAGACCTTGCACTCGAACGGCTTGATCACTCCTTTCAGCACCTCCCCGCACTGGCAGGCCTTTGGGTCGGCGACCCGGACCCCCGGGACCCCGAAACGGAGCTCCGCGTCGAGCTCCGCGTAGGCGTCGCTGAGCCGCAGCGCGCTCTGGGAGATGAAGCCGAGCCCCCGCCACTCGAAGTGCGGGCGCAGCTCGAAGACCTCGGACATCACCCGCAGCGCCGCCAGGTTGCCGTCGTACGGGACGACCCGGCTGTACTGGTTCTCGACCTCGCAGCGGCCCTCCCCGAGCTGGGCGAGGATCATCCGGATCGCGTGCAGGATGTCGAGCGGCTCGAAGCCGGCGACCACGACCGGCTTGCCGTAGTCCTTGGGAATGAACTCGAACGGCCGGGCGCCCACGACCGTCGAGACGTGTCCGGGTCCGATGAAGCCGTCGAGTCGGAGATCGGGCGAGTCGAGCAGCGCGCGCAGCGGCGGGACGATCGTGACGTGGTTGCACATGCAGGAGAAGTTCGTGACCCCCTCGGCCTTTGCGCGCTTCAGGGTCAGGGCGGTGGACGGCGCCGTCGTCTCGAACCCGATGGCGAAGAAGACAACCTCGCGGTCCGGGTTCTGCTTGGCGAGCCGGAGCGCATCGAGCGGCGAATAGACCATGCGGATGTCGGCCCCCTCTGCCTTTGCCTCCGTCAGGGTCTTCTCGGAGCCCGGCACGCGCATCATGTCGCCGAAGCAGGTGAAGACGAGGTCGTTCTCGGTCGCCATTGCGATCCCGTCGTCCACCCGGCCCATCGGGATCACGCAGACCGGGCAACCCGGGCCGTGGACGAGCTCCACGTTCTCGGGCAGCAGATCGTCGAGCCCGTACTTGTAGATGGAGTGGGTGTGGCCGCCGCAGACCTCCATCACCTTGTAGTGGCGCCCCGGCTCCACGGCCTCGAGAATCTGCTGCGCGAGGGCCTGTCCCAGCGCGGCGTCCCTGAACTCGTCCACGAAGCGCATGCTCATGCCGGTCCCTCCGCACGGTCGAGGTGGGCTATGGCGGTGCCCGCATGGACCAGCAGCACGTCGCCACGGGCAACCGGAGTGACGAGCGCGATCTCGACGCTCTCGTGGCGGCCGTCCTCGGCCTCGCAGAGCGCCAGCTGCCGGTCCTCGTCGATCCGCAGGACCGTCAGCGGCAGCGCCTCATCGCCACAGGTGATGCAGCCCTCCCGATGGTCACACGCGGCGAGGGAGGGCTCGGGCGTCATTCGATCACGCTCGCCTTCAGCTCCTGGAGCTCCTGCTCGTACTCGGCGCCCATCCCCTCGAGCAGCTTCCGCGTCGCGAGCGCCTCCTCCTCGTCCACCTTCGAGATCGCGAACCCGACGTGGATCAGCACCCAGTCGCCGGGCTCGGCCGAGTGACCGTCCTCGTCCAAGAGGCCAACGTTGACGCTTCGCCTCACTCCGGCGACATCGACCTGCGCCAGGCGGTTCTCCGGATCGACGATCTCGATCACCTCGCCCGGGATCGCGAGACACATCAGGCGTTGATCTCCTCAAGCGGCAGCGGGCCGCCGCCGCTGTCACCGCTCTGCGCCTGCACCACTCGCAACCAACTCTCCCCGCCCGAGCTTCACGATTACGAGGCAGCAACCGCTCGGGCCTGGCCAACCTACTCCGGGATATTTGGCCTGTCAAGACTCGCGGTGGCCCGAGGCCGAGGTGGTTCCGCTCGGCCGCGGCGAGCCTGGCTCTCCCCTAGCCCCAGGGCATCTGCTTGTAGCCGCTCTCGACCGGGACCCCGATCAGCAATGCCCGGACGGGGCCGTCCGAGTCGTTGCGGATCGTCCGGTTCACCTCCGGCGCGAAACGGCAGAAGGTGCCCGCCGGAGCGTCGTGCTCGTCGCCGTCGGCGACGATGCTGGCCTGCCCGTCGAGGATGAAGTAGACCTCCTCCTGGTTGTCTGCGGCGTGGTCGTGGGCGGGAATCTGGCCGCCGGCCTCGATGTCGACGACGTTGAAGCCGAAGCTCTTTGCGCCGAGCGTCTTCCGGGCGAGCCGCCAGGTTGCTCCTCCGCTCCCCTCCATCTCCTCGAACTGGTCGATGCGCTTGATCGTGTAGCCGTCGGCCATTCCTCTCCTCCGTCCCCTGGTCGCTGTCTGCGCGCGAACATATCCTCTTCGCCATGGGAGAGGACTCGGCCCAGAGTCTCGAGGAGGCGATCGCGCGCTACAACGACGCCTGGAACGACCACGACCTCGACGCGATCATCTCCATGCACGCCCCGGACATGGTCTTCGAGAACCACACCGCCGGCGAGTCCGCTCAGGGCGAGGAGGTCCGCGAGCACATCGGCAAGATCTTCGAGAGCTGGCCCGACCTCCATTTCGAGACGCGGAGGCTCTACGTTCGCGACGGCGTCGTCACCCAGGAGTGGACCGCCAGCGCGACGCACTCCAACACGATGCGCCGCGGCGAGCTGGTCGCCGAGCCGACCGGGAAGAGGATCGAGTGGCGGGGAGTCGACGTGATCCCCTACGAGGACGGCCTGATCAAGCGCAAGGACGTCTACTCGGACTCCGTCTCGATCCTCCGCCAGGTCGGCCTGCTCGACTAGGAGCGAGGACGGTAGAGCGCCCAGCCGGCGACCGCCGCGCCGCAGGCGATCAGGATCCCCGCCGCGAGCAGCCCGGCCTCGCTCCGTCCCGGATCGCCCAGGATCGAGTCGCGAGCCCGGGCCGAGAGCACGGACCCGGCAGAGGCGAACGACATCGCCGACCCCGCCGAGGCGAACGAGCCGACCGAGAACGCCGATGCCGCCGACCCGATCGACCCGATCGAGGCGAACGAGCCGACGGACCCGATCGAGAGCGCGGAGCCCTTCGACGCGATCGAGAGGAACGAGTCCTCCGACCAGAGCGAGAGATGGCTGCCGGCGTCGTTCACAGCTCCGGAACGTCCGCGCCCATCGGTGAGAAGGGGACCCGCCGGACCTCCGCCCAGTTTCCGACACGCTCGCCCAGTGCCTTCATCACATCGCCGGTGCTCTGCCAGAAGGTCCAGACGAGCACGGTCGGCCCGGCCCCCGAGATCGTCGCCCCGATCGCGCCCATCCTCGGAGCCTCCTCGACGATCTCCATCGAGCCGGGATAGAGGTGCGCCCTGCGGGGCTGGTGGAGGCGGTCGGTGAGGCCGCGCCCGATCAGGGTCAGGTCGGAGCGCTGGATCCCCAGGACGAGCTCGGCGGCGGCCGAGATGTTGGCGACCGCGTCCGCGAGCGGCACCTCCGCCGGGATCGCCTTGCGGGCCTCCTCGGTCGGCACCTGCTCGTTCGGGATCACCACGACGGCCTCCACGCCCTGCGGCGGATCGAGCCGGGTCGAGCTGAGCGCGCCCTCGTCATCGGCGCAGATCACGAAGCCGCCGTAGAGCGCGGCGGCGACGTTGTCGGGGTGACCCTCGATCTCGGCCGCCTTGACGAAGACGTCCTCGGGCTCCTGGGCGAGCTCATAGAGGTGGTCCGCGGCGAGCAGCCCCGCGACGATCGCCGCGGCGCTCGAGCCCAGCCCCGCAGCGAGCGGGATCTCGCTGCGAATCCGGAAGGCGATCCCGTCGGCGGGACGCAGCGACTCGAAGGCGCGCACGCAGAGGTTGGAGCGGTCGAGTGGCACGCCCAGCCCATCGGCCTCGACGGAGAACGACCCGACCTCCTCCACCTCGAGCTCGAGGTGCATGGCCAGGGCGGCCGCCAGCACGTCGTAGCCCGGGCCGAGGTTGGCCGACGAGGCCGGCACCTTGACCAGCCTCCTCCGTGCGGTCATCGTCTCATCGCCACTTGATCGTGCAGCCGACCGGCTCGGTCTCGGCGCGCTCGGGGTCCCGCCCCTCCAGCACGGCGTCGAGTGCGTCGCGGAGCCAGCCCGCCCGCTGGGATGGATCGTCGTAGTCGGCGTCGGGCGCCCCTCGGTAGCGCAACCGGAGCTCCGAATCGAGCACGTAGACGTCGGGGGTCCGCTCGGCTCCCCACTCGGCGGCGACCTCCTGGCTCTCGTCGAAGAGATAGGGATTCGGCCAGCCGCCCTCCCTCTCCAGGCGATCGCGCATGGCCTCGAAGGAGTCGGCCGGATAGCGCTCCGAGTCGTTCGAGTTGATCGCCAGGACCCGCACCCTCCGCTCCGCGTAGTCGCGGGCGACGTCGATCAGGCGCTCGTGCCAGGCGAGGGCGTACGGACAGTGGTTACAGGTCCAGTAGACGACCGTTGCGGCCGGGCTCCCGGAGGCAAGCGCGTGCCGCCTCCCATCGGTGGCGGGGAGGTCGAAGTCCGGTGCCCTTTCACCGATCGCGATCGCCATCGCCCTGAGGCTATCCGTCAGCCGACGGTCGCCGCACGGAGGGCCTCGCGGAGATCCTCGGGATCCGGCAGTGGAGAGGTGCGGCCGTCGCGCCTCCGGTAGACCCGGCAGCTGAGCCCGGTCGGCTGTCCGGCCGCCGGCGGTTGCAGGTCGCGCCCCTCCACGCGGATGGTGGGGGACCCGACGAACCCCTCGCGCTCGGCCGACTCGTCGTTGTCGATCTCGAGCACCTCGATCGAATCGGGATCGAGACCCGTCGCCTTCATCGCCTCGCGGGTCATCTCGAGGGCCCTCTCCCACGAGGGACATTCACGCCACCAGAGGAGCTCTACGCGCGGCGCTGCAACCACGCACCCCAGGCTAGCTGGCGAGGATCTTCGCCTGTTGCTGCTGGCAGGCTGACGCCGGGCTGAGACGGTCGAGGTTATGGCGGTGGGTTACGCTCCCGTCGATGGCGGCTGCCGTCCTACTGGTCCCACTTGACGATCGCGGTCGGGAGATCATCGATGCCTTCGAAGAGGCGGCGAATGAGCAGCCAACCGAGGTTCAGGAAGACGGGAGCCGCCGCTACTACCTCCATGGCGAGGACACGTCAGTAGACACGCTGGACCGCATCGATCCCGACTGGCAGGAACACGTCACCCGGACGAGCTCAACACTGGTGTAACTGAGACGGTCGAGGTATGGCGGTCGGGTTACGCGCCCGTCCATGGCTGTGTTCGACGCGACGCTGGCCGGCATCGATTCCGACTGGCGAGAGCACGTCACTCGGACGAGCTCGATACTGCGGTAGTCGAAACTTTGACAGCGCGAGGCTGAGGCGAGGGGAGATGCACGCCCTCCGTGCCCGCGATGTCGAGCTCGCCTCCGGGGTGATCCGAGTGGAGTACGGCTGGGACTTCGAGGAGGGCGCGATCGAGTTCGGCTCGGGAACTCTCATCAACTCTCACGAATCCCTTTAGGGCATGGGCGTAGCCTTGGTTCCGTGATCGGATTGCTGCGCCGCATCTCCACGCGCCGGCTCCTGGCGCTCTGCGCGGCCGTGGCCGGGGTCGTTGTCGGCGGAGCCGCCCTGGCGATGGCGACCACCGGCGGGGGGCCGGAGCCGAAGCCGGCGGCCCTGCCCGTCGCCGTCCACGACGCGCTCACCGCCCCTCAGGTGCAGGGGGTAAGTGGACGCATCCGGTTCACGAACCACCTGATCAACAACTCCGACGTGCAGGGGGGCAGCCCTCTCCTCAGCGGAGCCTCGGGACGGTTCTGGGCCGCTTCCGACGGACAGCTGCGCCTCGAGCTGCAGGCCGACGCAAGCGCCGACAGAGGCACCAGCGACACACAGGTGCTGGCTGATCGGAAGCGGGTGTCCGTCTACGACTCCGGCACTGACACCGTCTACGAGGCCGCGCTTCCGAAGGGTCACGAGCGGACCAGCTCGGATGCCTCGGCGAACGAGCAACCCCCCTCACTCGCCCAGGTCAAGAAGGGGATCGCGCAGCTGATGGAACACGCCTCGGTGAGCGGAGCGGACCCCACGAACGTCGCCGGGCAGCCTGCCTATTCGGTCAGGCTCGAGCCGCAGCAGAACGGCGGACTGATCGGCGGAGCCGAGCTGGCTTGGGACGCCGTCCACGGAACGCCGCTGCGCGCCGGCGTCTACGCCAAGGGCGACAGCTCGCCCGTGGTCGAGCTGAAGGTCACCAAGATCTCCTATGGCCAAGTCCCCTCCTCGGTCTTCGAGATCAGCCCATCCGCCGACGCCAAGGTCGTCGACCTCAGCCCCTCGGCGGGCGACTCCGGCGCGCACGGCGATTCGCCGGCGGTGACCGGGCTGGATCAGGTCCAGCAACACGTCTCCTTCCCGGTCACGGCGCCCGATGCCGCGGCGGGCCTGCCCCGCAGTGGCGTGCGGCTGGTCCAGAACGGCAAGGATGCCGGGGCGCTCGTCACCTACGGGCATGGGCTGGACGGGATCGCGGTCCTCGAGTGGCCCGCCGAGCGCAACTCGAGCTCGACCGGGCCCGGCGGCGACCAGGGGCAGCTGACGCTGCCCACGGTGTCGGTCGACGGGATCCAGGGTGAGGAGCTCGAGACGCCACTCGGCACCATGGTGCGCTTCCAGCGGGCCGGCGTCGGATACACGGTGATCGGCTCCGTGCCCGGCTCCACGGCACTGGCGGCTGCCCGCGATCTGCACTAGATGGCGGATTCCCCGCCCATCGAGGTTCGCGGGCTCGTCAAACGCTACGGGGAGATCGCTGCCGTCGACGATGTCGATCTGACCGTCAACCCCGGGGACGTCTTCGGATACCTCGGTCCGAACGGCGCGGGGAAGACCACCTCGCTGCGGATGATGCTCGGACTGATTCGTCCGACCGGCGGCTCGGTTCGGCTCTTCGGGCGGGATCCGCAGATCAGCGTCGCCGCCCTGGAGGGGGTAGCGGGCTTCGTCGAGTCCCCGACCTTCTATCCGTACCTGAGCGGCCGCGCCAATCTCGAGCTCTACGCGGCCCTCGACGGCGGCGAGGGGCGCAGGCGGATCGAGCAGGTGCTGGAGACAGTCGATCTGCGCGACCGCGCCAAGGACAAGGTGAAGGGGTACTCGCACGGGATGCGACAGCGCCTCGGGATCGCCTCGGCGCTGCTGAGAAGCCCGCGGCTCCTCTTGCTGGACGAGCCGACGACCGGACTCGACCCGGCGGGCATGCGCGACATGCGGCAGCTGATCCGCGACCTTGCCGACCGCGGCATCACCGTCCTGCTCTCGAGCCACCTGATGCCGGAGGTGGAGGAGCTCTGCAACCGGGTCGCGATCATCCGCAGCGGCCGGGTCGCGTACGAGGGATCCCTGGGCGAGCTCCGCGCGAGGGCGGGTGTCAGCTACCGGCTGCGGACCACCGACGACGCGCTCGCGCGGCGGGTCTGCGAGAGCCAGCCGGGCATCGAGGAGATCGAGGAGGCGAGACCCGACGGGCTGCTCTTCGAGGCATCGAACGAGAGCGCCGTGGCCGGGCTCTCACTCGCGCTCGCCGAGTCGGGTGCCCCCGTCCTCGAGCTCACCCCCCGTCGGGCAACCCTCGAGGAGCTCTTCTTCCAGCTCACCGAGGGCGGCGCGCCGAGCAGGGAGGGCGTCGCCGCCTCCCGGGAGATCGAGGCGGTGGCGTGAGGCACGGGGTCCTGACCGTCTACCGGTGGGAGCTGCGCAAGCTGCGTGCGCAGAAGCGCACCTACCTGGGCCTCGGAGCGGCCGCCGCCGTCCCGATCATCTTCGTGATCGCCCTGGTCACGGGCGGCGGTCAACCCAACGACGTCGCCTTCGGACGCTACGTCCACGAGACGGGCCTGGCCGTTCCACTCGTGCTTCTCCTGTTCGGCTCGATCTGGCTGTTCCCCCTGATCACGGCCCTGGTGGCGGGCGACATCGTCGCCTGCGAGGATCGCAACGCCACCCTGAAGATGCTGCTGACCCGCTCCGTGGAGCGTCACCAGGTCTTCGCCGGCAAGGCCCTGGCGACCACCACCTACGCGGTGCTCGCAATCGCGATCGCCGGGGCGGTCGCCACCGGGGCCGGCATTCTCGCCTCCGGCTTCAATCCGGTCACCACCCTGTCGGGAACGGTCGTCTCGGCGCCGCGCGGCCTCTTTCTCGTCGGCGCCAGCCTCCTGGTCTACCTGCTGCCGATCCTCGCGATCGCCTGCATAGGGCTGTTGCTGTCGACCGTCTTCCGCAACAGCGGCGCCGCGATCGTCGGCACCCTGATGTTCTCGCTGCTGCTCCAGCTGGTCGCCATCCTGCCGGGGCTCGGCGGCCTCCACCCGTACCTGCTCAGCACCCAGTTCAGCGCCTGGCAGGGACTGCTTCGCACCCCGACCGACTGGGATCCGATCCTGCGTTCGATCTGGGTGTGCGCCGCGTACGGCATCCCCGCGCTGACGGGCGCCGCGCTCGTCTTCCTGCGCCGCGACGTCGCAGAGAGCTAGCCGGGCTCGGGCTAGTCGAAAACGGCCCTCTCGACCGCGGCGAGCTCCGCCTTGCAGCCGATCACGGCAGGGGCCTTGCCGAGGGCGGTGTCCGGGTCCTTGAGCCCGTGGCCGGTGAGGACGCAGACGACGGTCTCGGGCGTCTCCAGGCCGTCGGCGACGGGCAGGCCGTGCGCCAGCAGGCCCGCGACCGAGGCGGCCGAGGCCGGCTCGCAGAAGACCCCCTCGCTCGAGGCGACCCAGTGGTAGGCGTCGAGGATCTGCTCGTCACTGACCGCGGCGACCCGGCCGCGCGACGCCGTGAAGGCGTTCATCGCCTCCTCCCAGCGCGCCGGGTTGCCGATCCGGATCGCGGAGGCGACCGTCTCGGGGTTTGAGATCGGATGTCCCTCGACCAGCGGCGCGGCACCCTCGGCCTGGAAGCCGTAGAGGATCGGCGATTCGCCGTACTCCTGGAAGCCGGCCCACCACGAGGTGACGTTGCCGGCGTTGCCGACCGGGATGGCGATCGCCGCCGGCCCCTGACCGAGCTCGTCGCAGGTCTCGAAGGCGGCGGTCTTCTGTCCCTGGATCCGGTACGGGTTGACCGAGTTGACCAGCTCGACTGGATGCCGCTTGGCGATCTCGCGGACGATCTCCAGGGCCTGGTCGAAGTTGCCCTCCAGGGCGATCACCCGGGCGCCGTGCATGAGCGCCTGGGCGAGCTTGCCGATCGCGATCTTCCCCTCCGGGACGATCACCGCGCCCCGGAGCCCGGCCCGCGCCGCGTAGGCGGCGCAGCTCGCCGCCGTGTTGCCGGTGGAGGCGCAGATGATCGCCTCGGCCCCGGCCCCCTTGGCCCGCGAGACCGCCACGGTCATGCCCCGGTCCTTGAAGCTCCCGGTCGGGTTGGCGCCCTCGAACTTCAGGTACACCTCGGCGCCGACTCGCTCCGAGAGCCGCGGGGAGTGGATCAAGGGGGTCGATCCCTCGTTCAGGGTCACCACCGGGTCCCCCTCCTCGAGGGGCAGGTGGTCGCGGTATCGCTCGATCAGCGGGATCGGCATCAGCCGAATTCCTCCTCGATCACGCGAATCGAGCGAGGAGGCGAGCGTAGGAATCCGAGCCTGGCGATCCGCTTCAGCGCCGCGGCGAAGCGCTTCTCGCTGACCGGGTGCATGACCATGATCAGCTGCGCCTCTCCCCCCAGCCCGCGCTGGACGACGCTTCGCACGGAGACCCCGTTGTCGCCCAGGATCTCCGCGACCTGCGCGAGCACCCCGGGGCGATCGTCGACCTCGAGGTGAAGGTAGAAGGCCATCTCCACGTCCTTGGCGATCTTGAGCCTCGCGTTCTCCTCGAAGAGCGGCGAGCCGCCGCCGATCACCGAGACCACGTCGCCGAGCACCGCGGAGGCCGTCTCCGCGCCGCCGGCGCCCGGCCCGGACATGGTGATCTCCGTGATCGCGGGCGACTCGACCATCACGGCGTTGAAGGGCCCCGAGATCGGCGCCAGTGGATGGCCCGGGTAGAGGAAGCAGGGAAAGACGCGGACGCTGATCTCCCCGTTCCCGACCCGCTCGGCGACCCCGAGCAGCTTCAGCGAGAGTCCGAGCTCCTTCGCGTAGGCGAGGTCGTCGGGCTTGATCTGCTCGATGCCCTCGTAGGGGACGTCCTTCAGCTTCACCGGGGCGCCGAAGGCGAGCCGGGCGAGGATCGCCATCTTCGCCGCCGCGTCGGCCCCGCCCACGTCGTCGGTCGGGTCGGCCTCCGCGTAGCCGAGATCCTGGGCCCGCTTCAGGGCCTCCTCGTAGGAGAGGCCGCCGCGGGCCATCTCGGTGAGGATGTAGTTGGTGGTTCCGTTGACGATCCCGAAGACCTTCTCGATCGGAATCGCGCCGAGGCTCTCCTGGACCACCCGGATCACCGGGATCGCGCCCGCGACGGCGGCCTCGAAGCGAAGCTGCGCGCCGCCCTCGCGCGCGGCGGCCACCAGCTCGCTCCCGTGCTGGGCCAGCAGCTGCTTGTTGGCGGTGACGACGTCACGCCCCTCCCTGAGCGACCGGGTGACGTAGTCGAGGGCGGGATCGACGCCGCCGATCAGCTCGACGACTATGTCGCTGGCGGCGAGGATCTCCTCGAAGCTCCCCTTCTTGCTGCTCAGGACGCCCGTCAGCTTCGGCCTGCGGCCCGAGACCTCCTCGACCATGTCGGCGCGGTCTTCCAGCAGCTTGCGGAAGGCGCTCCCCACGGTCCCCTTGCCGAGGATCCCAACCTTGACGACCTCCCCCATCACGCGTCCCGGCCGAGCAGGTCGTCCCAGGTCTCGCGGCGGACGACGACCCTGGCCTCTCCGTCGCGGCAGAAGATCACCGGGGGCCTCGGCACCCCGTTGTAGTTGTTGGCCATCGCGTGGCCGTAGGCCCCGGTGGCCGGGGTCACCAGGACGTCGCCCACTCGCGGGGCGGCAAGCTCCGTGTCGCGGACCAGGACGTCGCCGGACTCGCAGTGCATGCCGGCGATCGTCGCCAGGGTCTCCGGAGTCTCCCCGGCCCGATCGGCGATCACGGCCTCGTATCGGGAGCCGTAGAGCATCGGCCGCAGGTTGTCCGACATCCCGCCGTCGACCGCCACGTAGGTCCTCACGCCCGGGATCTCCTTCACGGTCCCCACCCGGTAGGCGGTCACGCCGGCGTTGCCGACCAGCGAGCGGCCGGGCTCGACGAGGATCGTCGGTGGCGTCTCGAAGACTCGCTGGACGCCCCGCACCTTGACCTCGACGTAGTCCTCGATCGAGGGTGGCTCGTCGGTGTCGAGATAGGCGATGCCGAGCCCGCCGCCGACGTTGAGCAGCTCGGGCTCCAGGCCGACCGCGTCGCAGAAGTCGGCGATCACCTCGATCGCCTTGACGTAGGGCTCGAGCTCGAAGATCTGCGACCCGATGTGGGCGTGGAGGCCGACCAGCTCCAGGTTCACGGTTTCACGGACGCGCTCGGCGGCGCGCTCGGCGAGCCGGTCGGCGAGCCCGAAGCCGAACTTGGAGTCGAGCTGCCCGGTCTGCACGTAGTCGTGGGTGGACGGCTTGATCCCGGGGGTGACGCGGATCAGGACCTTCTGGGGCCGATCGAGGAGACGGTCCGCCAACTCGATCTCGTCGAAGGAGTCGACGATCAGGTGCCCGACACCGGTCTCGAAGGCGTAACGCAGCTCCGCCTCCGACTTGTTGTTGCCGTGCAGGTGGATCCGCTCCGGGTCGAAGCCCGCGGCGAGCGCCATGTGGAGCTCGCCGCCCGAGGCGACGTCGACCGACAGCCCTGCCTCGCGCACCACCCGGTATGCCGCGGTGCAGGGAAGCGCCTTGCTGGCGAAGATCACCTCGAACGAGTCGGTCCGCTCCTCGAAGGCGCTCAGGTAGAGCCGGGCCCGGCGGCGGATGTCGTCCTCGGCGTAGATGTAGGCGGGAGTGCCGAAGCGATCGGCCAGCTCGACGACGTCACAGCCGGCGATCTCGAGGTGGCCGCGCTCGTTCACGCGCGAGCCCGCCGGGTAGACCGGCGAGGCGGCGATCGGGTCCGCGGCCGCGATCGAGCCTGAGTTGTCGGCCTGCGTGCTCATCGGAGAGCAATTCTGACGGGAACGAGCAGAATGCCCGCAATGGAGCGCTCTCTGCCCCGGCGCCCCGACCGGGAGGACCGCCACGGTGGGCTGGCCTACGCGCTCTGGCTGCCCGACGCGATCGGTGCGGAGGACGAGGCTCGGCGAGGATCGTCAGCGCGGCCGGTCCCGCCTCCCCCCTGGCCGGGGATCGTGATCGTGCACGGCGCCGGGTCGCGCAAGGAGAACCACGCCGACTTCGCCCGCCTCGCCAGCGCCAACGGATGGGCCGCGCTCAGCTTCGATCTCCCCGGCCACGGCGGGTCCGAGGGGGAAATGTCGGGCTCGGCGGTCGACGACGTGATCTCGATGGCCCGGCTGCTCTCCGCCCAGGGCGGCGTCGACCCCAGCCGGGTCGCCGTGCGCGGCTCGAGCCTGGGCGGCTTTCTCGCGATCTGCGCTGCCTCGGCCGCCCCCGAGATCGCGGGGGTGATCGCGATCTGCCCCGCCGGCGAGGACCATCTGGCTGACGGCGTCAGGGCGGGTCGCCTCGAGATGCGGGTCGGAGACCCTCTCGACCTCGAGGCCTGGCTGACCGCCCAGGACGTCGGCGACGCGGTCGAGCGGATCGCCGGGCGGCCCCTGATCCTGATGCACGCCGAGGGCGACACCCAGATCCCGAGCGATCACTCGGAGGAGCTCTACGGAAGGGCTGGTGAGCCGCGCAAGCTGGTCATCGTCGCCGGGGGCGCGCACACCACCGTCCAGCACGATCCCGAGTTGCAGGCGATGGCGCTGCGCTGGCTCGAGCGCGAGCTCCGCCCCGCCGAGCCGCCGCGCTAGCCCCGCGTGAGCCCCCGCCGCTCGGCATGCCGGTCGCGCGCGGGACGTCTACAGGTAGCCCAGCGGGTCGACCGCCTGGCCGTTCACCCTGACCTCGAAGTGGACGTGGGGCCCGAGGCAATGGCCGGTGCAGTCGCTGATCCCGATGACCTGCGCCTGTGCGACCTGCTGCCCGACCGAGACGAGGATCCGCTCCTGGTGCGCGTAGCAGGTCGAGAGCCCGCCGCCGTGATCGACGCAGGTGTAGTTCCCGTAGCCGCCCGCGGCTCCCGCGATTTGAACTGTGCCGGACGCCGCCGCCCGGATCGACGTCCCGGTCGGCACGGCGATGTCGATGCCCTCGTGGAAGCTCCCCCAGCGGGGACCGAAGCCTGAGACCACCGGACCGTTGACCGGCCAGATCAGCCCGTGGCCGCCCGCCCTGACCGGCCCGGCCGGCAGCGCTCCCGTGCTGGCGGCCAGCTGCTTCGCGATCTGCTCGGAGATGTCGTTGACGTTCTTCTCCAGATCGTCCTGACGCTTGCGCACCGCCTCCAGGGTGGCGTGCTGCTTGCGCCTGGCGGTGGCGAGCTCGCGGGTGCGCTGCCCGAGCCGCGCCCTGGTCGCGTCGAGCTCCGCCTTGCGGGCGGCGATCTGGTCGCGGGCCGAGCGGACCGTGTTGACCGTCACCTGCATCTGGTTGCGGAGCTCGCGCACCCGGGAGACGATGTCGTTGTCCTGGTGCTGGAGGTCCTGCAGGTACTGGGTGCGGGCCAGCAGGTCGTCGAAGCCATGCGCCTGCAGCAGCACGGTGATCAGGTCCGGCTCATTCGACTCGTAGATCGCGACGAGGCGCTGCTCGAGGATCTGGATCGCCTTGCGGAGGCGCTGCTTGAGCGCCTCGAGCCTGGCCTGCGCCTGCTCCAGCTCCGCCTGTTTCTCAGCGAGCTCGGCGGCGACGACGGCCTCCTTGTTCCGGAGCGCCGCCACCTGGGTGGTGAGGCGCTGGAGCTGGGCCGACTCATGGCTGATCCGGCTGGTCAGGACGCCCGCGTGGGCGCGCGCGTGCGAGAGCTTTGCCTGACTCGAGTCGAGCTTCTGCTGGAGACTCCGGCCCGAGGCGTTGCCCACGGTCAGCGCGCCGGCGCACGCAACCAGGGCACCGGAGAGCGCCAGCGCGAGGAGCTTGGATCCCGTCATCTGAGCGTCAAAGGTTGAACGCTTGCGGACGGGCTACTGAAAAGCCGGTTGCAGGCGGCTCTACGCGGCGGTGGTGGCGGGCTCGCGCCCCGCCTCCGCCCCGTTCCGGCCCGCGCCGTTGGCGGCGGAGCCGTTGACCGCCTGCCCGGCGACCTCTGCCGCCTGGGCGAAGCGCTCCTGGTAGGTCCGCGCCTGCATCCGCGAGATCACCAGTCGCTGCACCTGGGCGGTGCCCTCGAAGAGCTGGTAGATCTTGGCGTCGCGGAACCACTTCTCGAGCGGGCAGTCGGTCGTCTGGGCGTAGGGACCGACCAGGTCCATCAAGGTGGTCGTGGCCCACATCGTCACGTCGCCGGCCTTGAGCTTCGACATCGAGCCCTGGCCGCCCGTCATCGGGATGCCGTTGCGGCCCATCCACGCGGCCCGCTGCACCAGCAGGCGGGCGGAGTCGATCTCGGTGGCGACGTCGGCGAGCACCTGCTGGATCCGCTGCTCCTCGAGCGCGGGCTTGCCGCCGTCGAGCGTCTGGTCGCTGAGGTGTTCGAGCGTCCACTCGTAAGCGGCCTGAGCGATGCCGAGGGCCGAGGCTCCGACGATCGGACGGGTCATCTCGAAGGTCGCCAGGGCGTTGGAGGACCCGGCCTTCCGCCCTGAGCGGGCACGCTCGAGCTTCTTGTTCAGCTTGTCCATCCCGCCGAGCAGGTTCTCGACCGGGATCCGGCAGTCCTCGAGGATCACCTCGGCGGTGTGGGAGGCGCGGATGCCGATCTTCGACTCCTTCTTGCCCTGCTTCAGGCCCGGGGTGCCCTTGCCCACGACGAAGGAGGCCTGGCCGCGATGCCCGAGCTCGGGGTCGACGGTCGCGACGACCACGTGGACGTCCGCGATGCCTCCGTTGGTGATGAAGACCTTGGTCCCGTCGAGCACCCACTGGTCCCCATCGAGCTTGGCCGTGGTCTTCAGGCTCTTCACGTCGGAGCCCGCCTGCGGCTCGGTGACCGCGTAGGCGCCGAGCTTGATCTCGTCATCGGTGCCGAAGCACTGCGGCACCCACTCCGCGATCTGCTCGGGGGTACCGGACGCAGCGATGCCGGCGGCCGCCAGGCCCGATCCCTGGATCGCGAGGGCGATGCCGGCGCAGCCCCAGTGGAGCTCCTCCGCGGTGATCACGCCGTACTGGCCGCCGGGATCGGCGCCCATCTTCTGCATGTGCTCGAGGCCCTGGAGCCCCCACTTCCGCGCCTCCTTGATCACCTCCCACGGAGTGCTCTCCTCCTCGTCGTGCCTGCGCGCGACGGGGCGGATCACCTCTCGCGAGAACCTGCGGACGTGGTCACGGTGCTCCCTCTGCTCCTCGGTGGGCGCGAAGTCCATCTCGGCTGCCGTCCTTTCGTGGATCCGGCGGCATGACCGAGCCAGCCGGATGCGGACTGATTGACTGGTCAGTCAGCCAGCTTACCCGAACTGGAAGTGGAACCTTCCACTTACCACGGGCCCGCCGAATCGCCTCGCCTCGCGCACCGATGGGTAGCTTTCCCGACCGTGCGCCTGCCCCGCCCCATCCTCAACGCGCTCGACTGGGTCCGCTTCGACCTGAGCCGGCGGTTCGGGCCGCGAACGCTCGCCATCGCCGGCGCGGGCGTGGTCGCCCTGATCCTGATCGCCTGGGCGATCATCTCCAACCCGTTCTCGGGCGGCGGTGGCGGCGGGACGCGGCTGGTGACGATCGCGGTCGCCACCGACAACGCGCAGCGGGCACCCGTCGGGATCCTCGGCTTCCCCCTGGTCGCCACCCGGAACACGACCCGGATCAGCGGACCAGGGCCCACGGATGACGCGGCGGCGGCGGCGCTCGCCACGCATCCCCCCGCCCCGCAGGCCCCGCCGCTCGAGGCCGTGGTGCTGGTGCCGGACGACGACTGGCAGGCCGGGATCGCCGCCTCCGTCCTGGCCGGACCGCCGAGTCGCATCCCGGTGCTGATCAGTCAGCACGGCGCCGTGCCCGATGCCACCCTCCAGGCCCTCGCGCAGCTCAACCCCCAGGGGGGAGGCGCTGCGGGCGACACGGCGGTCTATTCGGCGGGAGGCGCCTCGGTCCCGTCGGGCCTCAAGTCTGACGATCTGCCGGGTGAGACGCCGGCCGAGATCGGGGACTCGGTCGATCGGCTCCGACAGCGCCTCACCCGAGAGGAGCCCCGGCACATCCTGCTGGTCAGCTCCGAGCAGGCCCCCTATGCGATGCCGGCGGCCGCCTGGGCCGCGCGCTCCGGCGATCCGGTCCTCTTCACGGGCCCCAGGCAGGTCCCCTCGGCGACCCTGGCGGCCCTGCGGCGCCACGCCGCCGCGACCGTCTACGTACTCGGCCCGGAGTCGGTGATCTCGAAGGCGGTCGTGCGGCAGGTCGGCAGGGTCTCCGCCAGCGTGCAGCGGGTCGGCGCGACCGGGGCCGTCCAGAACGCGCTCTTCTTCGCCCGCTACTCGGACGGGTCGTTCGGCTGGAACATCAACGACCCGGGACACGGAATGGAGCTCGCGAACGCGGATCGTCCCCTGGACGCGGCCGCGGCGGCCTCGCTCGCCTCGAGCGGCAAGTGGGGCCCGCTGCTGCTCACCGACACCGCCGACGCCCTGCCACCCGAGTTGAGGGGCTTCCTGCTCGACATCAAGCCCGGCTTCGAGACGGATCCGACCCGGGCCGTGTACAACCACATCTGGCTGATGGGAGACGCGACCGCAATCGGCGGGCAGGTTCAGGCGGAGATCGACGAGCTGGCGGAGCTCGCCCAGATCGGCGGGGCCGCGGGGAACCAGGGAACCGCCGGCGGCGGCCCCGCCCAGCCCGGCGGCCTCGAGGGGGAGGCCACTCCGGCGCCAGCGAAGGGGAAGAAGAGGTGAGCGAAGCCGAGCGACCCGACAGGCTCGCCGGGCCCGTCACCGTCAACGACATCCGGGCCCTCGCCGGGCCATCCACGCCCCACTTCGCACTCCAGGTGCGCAATCGCATCCAGAGGCTGATCGCCGGGCTGCCGGAGGACGACCCGGTCCGGCGCGAGGGCGAGACGCAGATCGCCCGGCTGGAGGAGCTCTCCCGGCACAGCGGCGAGCCGCGCGGCGGGACCGGGGTGGCGCACTGATGAAGCAGGTGGCCGAGGGCGTCTGGCGCCTGAGCGAGTTCCCGCCGCTTCCCCTGCCGGTTCCCCTGATCAACGTCTACCTCGCCGGCGACGTCCTGATCGACGCTGGACGCAACTGGGACGCGGGCCGCATCCTCAAGCAGACCGCGGACCGCGAGCTCTCGCTGTTGGCGCTCACCCACGCCCACCCCGACCACCAGGGCGCCGCGGACGCGGTCTGCGAGCAGCGCGGCATCCCGCTCGCCTGCCACGCGGACGACGTCGACCGGATGGAGGGGCGGGTGCCCCTGCGGGCGACGGACGCCCCGATCGCGAGGGTCTTCGAGAAGCTCTGGGCGGGCCCGACCCGCAAGGTGGACCGGGTGCTCAAGGAAGGGGACGAGGTCGGTGGTTTCCGGGTGGTGCACTCACCCGGACATTGCCCCGGTCAGGTGGTCTACTGGCGCGAGCCCGACCGCGTCGCGATCTGCGGCGACACACTGCGGAACGTCAGCTTCCTCACACTCCGCCCCAGGCTGGACGAGATGACGGAGAGCATCACCCCGGACGTCGACGAGGCGCGCCGGTCGATTCGCAAGCTCGCGAACCTGAGGCCCGAGGTGACGCTTCCCGGCCACGGCCCGCCGATTCGAGGAGCCGCCCCGATCGCGGGCCTTGCCGACCGGCTCGGCGTCTGATCAGAGCCGGCAGCGGACGCGAAGCGGAGGAGCCGGCGATTCAGGCGGGACCGAAGGCCTCGACGATCCGGGCCTGGTACTCGCCGATCTGCTCGGGGGGGATGAAGTAGGTCGCGGGAGTGAGGAAGACGCCGTCACCACGCTCGGCGACCTCGGCGACGCGCTCCCGCACCTTGTCCATCGGGCCGGCGGCGGTGAAGGCCTCGACCATCCGGTCGGGGATCTGCTCGGCGACGGCGCCCAGGTCGCCTCTGCGGAACGCGTTCCCGGCCGCCTCGGCGGCGTCGGCGAAGCCGTGCATCTCCCAGAGCGGCTTGTACGTGCGAACCGTCGAATAGAAGGCGACCGTGCGTCGCGCGGCATCCAGGGCGCGGGCCTCGTCGTCGTCGATCGCGCAGGTGATCGTCGGGATGAAGTCGAGGTCGGACCGCTGTCGGCCGGAGCGCTTCAGGCCCGTCTCGAAGCTCGGGACGACGACCTCGTCGAGCCAGCGCAGCGGGCACATCGGGTGCCCGATCAGGCCGTCGGCGACGTCGCCGGCCATCCGGCACATGCCCTCCCGCATCGCCGCGGCATAGATCGGGACCCGCTCGCGAACTGGCTTGTGGGGCCGGATCCAGCCCTTGATGTCGATCTCGTGGTAGGTGCCCTCGTACCGGATCGGCTCGCCGCTGGAGGCCTTCTCCATGATCAGCCGGACGGCCTCGATCGTCTCGCGCAGATGCGGCGCCGGCTTGCCGTAATCGACCGAATGCCAGCTCTGATTGAGCCGCTTGACCCCGGCTCCGAGGCCGAGCCGGAACCGTCCCCCGGCCATCTCGTCGATGTCGAGCGCGCTGACGGCGAGGATGAAGGCGCTCCGCGTGAACGCCCACGCGATCCCGGTCCCGATCCCCACCTTCTCGGTCTTGGCCGCCAGCCAGGTCGCCTGCGTCACCGAGCTGCGAAAGAGCTCAGGGGCCCAGACGCAGTCGACGCCGGCGGCCTCCGCGGATCCGGCCTGCTCGGCGAGGTCCACCGGGGTATCCCCGATCGCGGCTATCGAGATGCGATCGAGCGCCGCCAAGCGACCAGTCACCGGGTCGGCGTGTTGGCGAGGGAGCGCCACAGATAGAGACAGGCCAGCGTCCGATGCGGCCGCCACTCCTCGGCGATCCGCTCGAGCTCCTCGGGTCCGGGAAGGTCGTCCATCCCGTAGGCGAGCTGAACCGCCCGCCGGATGCCGAGGTCGCCGACGGAGACGACATCCGGGCGGCCGAGGTGGAAGATCAGGAACATCTCCACGGTCCAGCGGCCGATGCCCTTGACCTCGATCAGCTCGGCGATCACGTCCTCGTCGGAGAGGGTCGAGAGCCGCTGCAGGTCGAGCTCGCCGCCCTTCAGCCGCGCGGCGAGGTCCCTCAGGAACTCCACCTTGGCGGCAGACAGGCCCGCCTTCCTCAGGGTTTCGCGGCGCTTGCGGAGGATCTGCTCGGGCGTCGGCGTCCTGCCGCCGAACTGGTCGAGCAGCTTCGTCCAGATCGAGGCGGCGGCCTTCGTCGAGAGCTGCTGGCCGACGATCGCGCGCGCGAGCGCCTCGTAGGGATCCGGCCGGCTGCCGCGGCGATCCACCTCGGGGTGGATCGGCCCCTGCTCCTCCATCACCCGGCGCAGGACCTTGTCCGCGCGCATCAGCCGGCGGTCCTCCGCGCTCCATTTCCGGGCCGGCTGTCGGGCATGCGCACCTGCGGGCCTCGGGGGCATCGCTACCTCAACGCCCGCGGGCGGCCGGCCCCCAGATCAGACGCGCTGGATCAGCGTCCCGGTGCCGAGCCCGCCGCCGCAGCACATGGTCACCAGGCCCGTCTCCTTGTCGGAGCGTTCCAGCTCGTGGAGCAGGGTGGTGATCAGGCGCGCGCCGGTGGAACCCAGCGGATGACCGATCGCGATCGCGCCACCGTTGACGTTGACGCGGTCCATGTCGGGCTCCAGCTCCCGGCGCCAGGCGGCGACCACGGAGGCGAAGGCCTCGTTGATCTCGATCAGGTCGACGTCGTCCATCTTCATCCCGTTGCGCTTCAGGATCAGCTGTGTGGCGGGAATCGGGCCGGTCAGCATCATCACCGGATCGACGCCGACGGTGGTCTGGTCGACGACCTTGGCACGGGGAGCAAGGCCGAGCTCATCGGCCTTCTCGGGGGTCGTCAGCATCACCGCCGCGGCACCATCCGAGACCTGCGAGGAGTTGCCGGCGGTGACCTTGCCATCTTCCTTGAAGGCCGGCTTCAGCGAGGCCAGCTTCTCGAGCGAG
>DATGDO010000017.1:0-8233 GCA_035310805.1 Solirubrobacterales bacterium | reverse complement strand
GGCGAGTTCGTGCGCGGCATGCACAAATGGGGCGCCTCGGTGATGATCATCGTGATCTTCCTGCACATGGGGCGGACCTTCTTCTTCGGCGCCTACAAGTACCCGCGGGAGCTCAACTGGGTGATCGGGGTCGTCCTCCTGATCCTCACCCTGGTGATGGGGCTGACCGGCTACCTGCTGCCCTTCGACCAGCGCTCCTACTGGGCGACGATCGTCGCCAACAACATCACGGGCACTGGCCCGGTGCTCGGGCCGTACCTGGCCGACTTCCTGCGCGCCGGCCCCGAGATCGGCGCCACCACGCTGGCGCGCTTCTACGCCATCCACATGCTCCTCGTGCCGGGGTTGATCATCGCCCTGATCGGGGCCCACCTCTACCTCGTCGTCAAGCTCGGCACCACGGCGCCGCCCTGGCTGCGGGCCGAGCGGCCCAAGTCCCTCCGTAAGGAGGAGGTCGGGTGAACAGGGCCGAGAAGGAGGCCTATCTTCGCGAGTACGAGGCCCTGAAGAAGAAGGGCAAGCCGTTCTTCCCCTACGCCGTGCTGAAGGACTCGGCGATGTTCCTGATCGTCGTCGCCGTGATCGTGATCTTGTCGATCCTGCTCGGGGCCGAGCAGGGTCCCAAGGCAGACCCGACCACGACGACCTACACGCCGCGGCCCGACTGGTACTTCTACTTCCTCTTCGAGCTGCTGCGGGTGATCAAGCCGCCGTGGGCGACGCCGATCGCGACGATCGGCATCCCGACGATCGCCATGGTCCTGCTCCTGCTGCTGCCGTTCTACGATCGCAACCCGGAACGACGACCCGAGCGGCGGCCGATCGCGCTGACGGCGGGGATCCTGACGATCATCGCGATGGCGTACCTGACCTTCCTGGGCGCCACGGCGGGTCCGCCGAGCCAGGTCGACCTGAAGACCTCCGCCGCGCTCGAGCCGGGCAAGGAGGTCGTCGCCCAATCGGGCTGCCTGGCCTGCCACAGGCTGGGCGACAACGGCAACAACGGGCCGGGGCCGGAGCTGACCAATATCGGCGCGCGGCTGCCGAGGAACGCGATCGCGCGCTCGCTGCAGATCGGGCCGAGCATCATGCCCTCGTACGCGGCTCTGTCGCCCGCGAAGTTCCAGGCACTGACCGCCTATCTCGCCTCGCTCAACTGAGCGACAGTCATCTCGGCAAGCCCTCCAATGCATCACGGGTCGCGCTGACGCGCGCCCTCGCATCGACGGGCATGCCGGGTAAGGGCTCGGGCGGCTTGGCAAGCCGATCGCCTACTCTCGCATCGCATGAGTGTCTCGTCCAACAGTGAGGCCGAGCGCGGCGTCCCCGAGCGCGATTCGGGGGAGTTCGCGACCCAGGTCCGGGGCATGTTCGACCGGATCGCCGGCGTCTACGACGTGATGAACTCGGCGATGACCGCCGGGCTCCACCACCAGTGGCGTCGGAGGGCCGTCGACCGGGCGAACGTCGGCCCCGGCTCCGACGCCCTCGACATCTGCTGCGGGACCGGCGACCTGGCGCTGGAGCTGCGCCGCCGGATCGGCCCCGACGGCCGTGTGGCCGGCTGTGACTTCTCCGGGCCGATGCTCGAGCAGGCCCGCCGCAAGAGCGGCGACGAGGGGCTGCCGGTCGAGTTCGGCTGGGCCGACGCCCTCGAGCTTCCCTATGGAGACGAGAGTTTCGATGCGGTCACGATCGGCTTCGGCGCCCGCAACCTCGCCGATCTCGAGCAGGGCCTCTCCGAGATGGCGCGCGTGCTCCGCCCCGGCGGCCGCCTCGTGATCCTGGAGATCACCCGGCCGCAGCGCGCGCCCCTGGCGGGCTTCTACTCGCTCTGGTTCGACCGCGTCGTCCCCGTGATCGGCGCGCTCGCCGGAGACTCCGACGCCTACAGCTACCTGCCCAGCTCGGTTCGTACCTTCCCCGAGCCGGAGCGGCTCGCCGCGATCATGGACGCCGCTGGCTTCGCCGAGATCCGTTGGCTGCTGTTGGCCGGCGGGATCATCGCCATCCACAGCGGGACGATGCCCGGATGACCCGCTCCTCCGTCCCACCTCCCGTGACAGAGGTGATGGACGCCGCCAGCGCCTGGCTCCCGGCCCGGATGGCGGAGGTCGAGGACAGGCTCTCCGCGCTCTCGGTGGGCTACGGGCCCCGGCTCGGCGAGGAGGCCGAGGCCACCCTGACGGCGGGCGGCAAGCGGCTGCGCCCCCTGCTCGTCCTGATGGCGGCCGGCGAGGGGGCGGGTGAGCGTGCCGTGCGGGCCGCCTCCGCCGTTGAGCTCGTGCACATGGCGACCCTCGTCCACGACGACGTGCTCGACGGCGCCCCCGTCCGTCGTGGAAGGCCGACGGTGGTCGCCCGCTCGGGCCGCGAGCGGGCCGTGGGCGTTGGGGACCTGCTCTTCTCGCGCGCCTTCGCGGAGCTGGCCACAGAGGGCGGGGAGGCGATCGTGGCCGAGCTCAGCTCCGCTTCGGTCGCGCTTGCCCTCGGCGAGCTCGCCCAGCGCCACGACGCCTACGACACCTCGATCACCGAGCAACGCTATCTGCAGCGCTGCTCCCTGAAGACCGCTCGGCTGTTCGAGTCCGCCTGCCGGGTGGGCCGCCTGGCCTCGGGCGCGCCCGGGACGGAGCGGATCGCCGCCTTCGGCCGAGAGATCGGCCTCGCCTTTCAGCTGCTCGATGACGTGCTCGACGTGAGCGGGCCGCCGGAGAGGACGGGGAAGGCTCGCGGAACCGACCTGCTCGACGGCACCGTCACGCTGCCCCTGATCCTGGCGCGCCGGTTCGACTCCGGCTTCGCGTCAGTCGAGCTCCACGGGCTCGACCAGGATCGGGCGGAAGCCCTCTGCGACCGAATCGAGGAGACCGGGGTGCTGGAGGAGGTTCGCGACCGCGCCAAGCGCGGGATCAAGCGGGCCAAGCGGATCCTGGCAGCAACGGACTTCACCCGCGAGGAGCGCCAATTGCTCGCCATGATCGCCGACGGCGTCGTGGAGCGGTACGCATAGAGCCAAGGGCCCGTGGTGGGACCGTTAGCTGCAGGGGAGGTGACTCGTCTTGAGTGGTCCTTCCCAGAACGCGGTTCCCCGTGACTCTGCGATAACCCCGCATCCACCGCTCCTGCCTGATCAGGGCGCCAGTACGCGGAATAGACTGCCTCGATGGTCCTCAGCGACCGCACCATCATGGAGGAGGTCGCGGCCGGCAGGCTGGTCTTCGACCCCTACGACGAGCGGCTCGTGCAGCCCTCCAGCGTGGACATGCGCGTCGACCGCACCTTCCGCGTCTTTGCCAACTCGCGCTACCCCTACATCGACGTGCGCTCGCCGATGGAGAACCTGACCGAGCTGGTCACGGTCGCCGACGACGAGCCCTTCGTCCTCCATCCGGGCGAGTTCGTCCTCGGGCAGACGCTGGAGCGGGTGCGCCTGCCGGACGACCTGGTGGCGCGCCTCGAGGGAAAGAGCTCGCTCGGTCGGCTCGGCCTGGTGATCCATTCGACAGCCGGCTTCGTCGATCCGGGATTCGAGGGGAACCTGACCCTCGAGCTCTCCAACCTCGCCAATCTGCCGATCACGATCTATCACGGCATGCCGATCGGGCAGATCTCGTTCATGCGGATGGACGGGCCCGTTGAGCACGCCTACGGCGCGCGTGAGGCGGGCAGCAAGTACCAGGGCCAGGCGGAGCCAACGGCGAGCCGCTTCTACCTCAATTTCCACCCGCATTGATCGGGTTGCGCTGTCGCGCACCCTCTCGTACCGGCAAGAGCTAGTTGCGGGCGGGCGGGCCGCTGCCGCTAACATCCGCCTCGATGCCGAACGTGGGACCGCTGGAGATAGCCGTCGTTCTCATCATCGTCCTGATCATCTTCGGGCCGAAGCGCCTTCCGGAGCTCGGCCAGTCGATGGGACGTGGTATCCGCGAATTCAAGAGCTCGCTCTCCGGGGACAAGGACAAGGACTCCGCGGAGGAGAAGCGACGCGAGCTGCAGGCGAGCCAGCAGGCGCAGGCGAGCCAGCCACAGCCGCCCCAGGCGGCCGGTGAGGATCCCGCGGAGCCGGTCGAGGGCGAGGTCGTCACCGAGAACAAGGCCTAGTCAATGGCCCGGCTACGGCCGGTCGAATTCGAGGACCGGCTTACGCTCGTCGAGCACCTCGACGAGCTTCGCACGCGCATCATCATCTCGATCGTTGCGTTCAGCGTCGCCTTCGCCCTCTGCTTCTGGCAGAACAGCAGGCTGCTCGACATCGCGAACGCGCCGCTCCCCGGCGACCGGAACCCGATCACCTTCGGAGTGGCGGAGCCCTTCACGACAACCGTGACGATCAGCGCCTACGCCGCCATCGTCATCTCGCTGCCGGTGATCCTCTATCAGGCCTACGCCTTCATCCTGCCGGCGCTGACAACGCGCGAGAGGCGGTACATCGTCCCCTTCCTGGTCCTGGCGCCGGCCCTGTTCGTCGCCGGGGTCGTCTTCGGCTACTTCGTGGTCTTGCCCGCGGCCACCAAGTTCCTCCTGAACTTCAACGACAACCAGTTCAACATCCAGGTCCGCGCGCGCGACTACTACAGCTTCTTCACCCTGACCCTCGGCGTCATGGGCCTGATCTTCGAGCTGCCGATCGCGATCCTCGCGGTCACCAGGCTCGGCATCCTCACCCCGGAGCAGCTCGGCAAGAACCGGCGCTACGCCTACGTCATCCTCGCTGTGGTCGCGATGCTGCTTCCCGGGACCGACCCGGTCAGCATGCTGCTCGAGATGGTCCCCCTCCTGTTGCTCTATGAGGGCAGCGTCCTCCTCGCCAGGCTCCTCGGCGGACCACCGGATGAGGCGCGGGAACGCGATCTCACGGTCTCCGAGCCCCCGCCCAGCGGGGCGGCGTAGGCCGGCGACCGCCTTGATCTAGGCTTCCGCCGTGCTCTTCGACCTGCAGACGCCCCGTCGCCGCCGCGTGGTCCGGGTGGTCTTCGGCGGCCTCGCTCTGATCTTCGCGATCAGCTTCGTCTTCCTCGGGGTCGGCACCGGGGGTGGCGGATTCAGTTTGGGCGACCTGTTCGGCGGCGGCGGGGGCAGCAGCTCGAGCGCCTTCGACGGAGACATCAAGGCGGCCGAGGCGAAACTCGCCGTCAACGCGAACGACACCGCCGCCCTCGGCCAGCTGGTTCAGCTCCACTACTCGGCGGCCAACGCCAACACGGACAGCAACGGTGCCCCCACCAGCGACGGGGAGCAGCACCTGCGCGAGGCAGCCGATGCCTGGAACAAGTACTACAAGGTCAGCAAGGGGAGCCCCTCGCCGGCGGCGGCCGTCTATGCGCTCAACACCTTCGACCTGCTGGCGAGGCTGGACTTCGCGAAGGCGCGCTCCGACACAAGCTCCGCGGAGGCGTTGGTGGACATCAACTCAGCTGTCAGCGACTGGAAGAGCGCGGCACAGGCACAGCAGGTGCTGATCAACAGCCAGCCGAACAAGGCGACCGCCAACTCCTACGCGACGGTCGCCCAGTACCTCTATCTCGCCGGCGACACGAAGGGCGGGGACCAGGCCGCCGCGAAGGCGAAGCAGCAGAAGGGCGCCAGCGCCCAGACGGTCGATTCGCAGCTCCAGTCCGTCCAGCAGCTCGGCCAGCAGCTCCAGAGCGCGATCAAGCAGCTCACCAAGCAGCAGCAGAAGACCCAGGGGGCAACCGGCGGGGCGACCGGAGGAGGCAACCCGCTGGGCGGCATCTCCGGCGGGCTCTAGTTCCTCTTGGCCCTTCCTATAATTTCGCCTTCAACCAGGGCCGTTAGCTCAGCTGGTAGAGCAGGAGACTCTTAATCTCAAGGTCGCAGGTTCGATCCCTGCACGGCCCATCTTGGAGATTCCCGACTCGGCGTCGGGATCAGCCGCTGGCCTACTCCCGCAGCCCGGCGGCTTCGAGGATGCCTCGCTTGGCTGCAAGCAGTCGGTCAGCGCTGATACCTTGCGCGCACAAGCCGAATCTCGTCTTGACGTAGACGAGAGCGGGGAACCCGAGATTCAGGGGCGAGCCCACCACACGGTGGGGGCGCAGGCTCCTTTAGCGCCAGCCCGACAGCTAACCCCGCAGGCCGACGGAGGAGGTCGAGTTTGCGCGGACATCGAGCGGGTCGAGGCAAGGCAGTCAGGCTCTCGACGCCCCTCGCTGTCCTGGCGCTTCTCAGCGGCGCTGGGTCAGCGACGGCTCAGACGGGCGGCGCCGGGCCACCGGGGAGTGCGACCACGGACCCGAGTGCGCCCACCGCGGGCGTGCCCGGGGTCGCGACGCTCGCCCCGGACGGCAGCGCGATTCCGCCGACCGACGCGCCGCGGCCGGTCCGCAAGGCGATCAACGCCGGCAACCGCATCCACACGCTGCCCTATCTCTGGGGCGGCGGCCACAACCGGAAGTTCAAGGGCGCCGGCTACGACTGCTCCGGTGCCGTCAGCTACGTGCTGCATGCCGCGGGCATGCTGAAGAGCCCGCTTTCGTCGGGACCTCTGGCACGAAGCTGGGGCCTGCCCGGCGTCGGCCAGTGGATCACCGTCTACGCCAACAAGAGCCACGCCTTCGCGGTGATCGCGGGAATCCGCTGGGACACGTCGGCGGTCGGTGAGGCCCTCAACCAGGGCAGTGGACCGCGCTGGCGGACGACGCAGCGCTCCCCGCTCGGGTACACCGCGCGCTACTTCCCGGGCTACTAGCGAGCCGGCCAGGGGAAAGGAATTGCCACCCCCGCCTGCTGGTCGGCGGAGAATGAGCCCATGAACTCCGATCGGTTCATTCGGGCACTCGGCGCGATCGTGCTCGGTGGTGGCATCGGCCTGATCGCCTACCTGCTGTTCGACGCACTCGTGGGTGGCGAGCTGGCGAAGCTGGGCGGCGTCTTCGTCGCGATCGTCTCCGCCCTCAGCTTCGGCTGGGCCCTGTCATAGCGGAGTGGGCGCTGGTCAGCGCGCGACCGCGCGGATGACCAGCAGCAGGAGGATCGAGCCGCCGATCGCGATCAGCCAGGTCCCGAGATCGAAGAAGTCGTGGATCTGGCCCACGCCCAGGGCGCTGGCGATGAATCCTCCGATCAGTGCGCCGAGGATGCCGACCGCAGTGGTGCCGATGCAGCCGCCGGGCTCCGTCGGGCCGGGGATCAGGGCGCGCGCGATCGTTCCGGCGAGGAGTCCGAGGATGATCCAGGCAATTACCCCCATCGGCCTGTCGCTAGCGCTGGCGGGTACCGGTGTGGTAGCTCAGATACCAGAGCACGTGACGGGCGGCGCTGACGCCTACGTTGACCGGTGAGAGCAACCTTCGCATCGGAGGAACCTTATTGAGCGGTGCGGACCCCCGCGCCAGTAGTAACCACTGATTTGGCTGCACAATGGCCGAATTCCTGCCCTATTTGCGGCCGCCAAACCAGGCCTGGCTAGCATGCGCAGCGCATGAGGCCGATCGGCAGGCGGACCAGGAATCGGGGGCTCGCCGCCCTCGCCAGCGGGGCGAGCAGCGAGCGGGCGACCGTGGGGCTCGCCGTCCTCACCCTCGGGGCCTTCGGCACGCTCGTCTCCGGCGAGCTCGTGCGCATGGCGCGGCGACGCCGTGAGAGCAGGGACGCCGAGACTCCCACCACCCTCGTCGACGCAGCGAGCCACGCCACCCGTGACACGATCGCGGTCGCCCGCCGTGGGATTCGGGCGACTCCCCACAGCGAGACCGTCCTCTTCAACATCCTGCAGGGGTTCCTCGGGGCATTCGCGATCGCCAGGCTCTCGACCTGGGGGATTCGCAACGGCTGGTGGCCGGCGGGCAACGTCAGGATAAGCGGCCGCCACATCCATCACTTCATCCCGGGGATCGTGCTGGCCTTCGGCTCCGGTGTCGGGGCGATCACCACCCGGAACGACAGGGTGGAGGCCACCCTGTCGATCCCCTTCGGCGTGGGCATGGGCCTGACCATGGACGAGGCCGCGCTGCTGCTCGACCTCCAGGATGTCTACTGGACGCGACAGGGGTTGCTCAGCGTCCAGCTCAGCCTCGGGGTCACCGCCACGCTCGCCGCCACGATCCTCGGCCTGCGCGTTCTCCGTCGCGGCGAGGAGAAGGGCGTGGAGGAGGGGTTGATCCCGCAGCTCGGCGAGCACGTGATGCGCTCCACCGGAGCCCTCGCCTAGGAGATCGCGGCGGGGACGGGTGGCCCTAGGCGGCGGCGCGGAGCCGCGGCTCCGCCTCGC
>DATGDO010000016.1:0-11785 GCA_035310805.1 Solirubrobacterales bacterium | reverse complement strand
CTCAGCCGTCGGCGAGCTCGTCCGCGAGGTGGGTTTCGAGCGGGTGGAGACCAGGCGCGACCTGGCCGGCCTCGACCGGGCTGTGGTCGGCCGGTGACCGAGATCGTCTCGGTCGAGCGTGATGGGTCCGACGCCGCCCGCGCGGCGCTCGAGCGCTGCGTGTCCGAGGGAGGCGTTGCGGTCTTTCCCGCCGACACGCTCTACGGACTCGCCTGCGATCCGCTCAACGCGGAGGCGGTCGAGCGCATCCACCAGATCAAGGGCAGGGGAGAGAGAAAGCCCTCGGCTGTCATGTACTTCTCCCCGCTGGCGATGCACGAGCTGCTCTCAGGCCTGGGCCGGCGCTCGCGCGAGGCCGTCTCGGCGCTGCTGCCCGGGCCGGTGACGCTGGTGATCGCCAACCCCGAGCACCGCTACCCGCTCGCCTGCCGAAAGGATCCCGAGAGGCTGGGCGTCCGGCTGATTGAGGGTCCCCTCGCCGGGACGATGACTCCGATCCTCCAGACCAGCGCCAACCGGAGCGGGGGAGCCGCCCCGAGCCGCTTCGAGGAGATCGACGAGCAGATCATCGCGACCGCGGACGTCGCCATCGACGCCGGCGGGCTGATCGGTGAGCCATCCACCGTGGTCGACGTCAGCAGAATCGATGCGGGCGGCGGCTGGGACGTGCTGCGCGAGGGGGCCCTCTCGGGCCGGGAGATCGGCCGCCGCCTGGGCGGGATCGCGGCCGGCTAGCGCGCCGCCTCCAGCCCAAGGCGTCCGGTCAATCCGTCGCGGCCGCGACGGCGCTTCGCATGAACAGCTCCCGTGCTCGGCTCCGCTCCGGTGTGGCGCCGCGCTCGATCCGCTCGAGGGTCATCCCCTGAAGACCCGCGATCACCATCACGGTGAGGACCCTGGCCCGGGCCCTGGGCAGGCCATCGCTCGCCTCGCTCAACAGCCTGGTGAGCACGACCCGCCACTGCTCGTTGACCTCGGCGATCGTTCCACGGATCCCGGGGTCGACCACCGAGACCGCCGCCAGGTCGAAGTAGAGCCGGGCCACCCGCTCGTCGCGATCGAGTACCCGCTCGAGGCCGGTGGCGACGCCTCGGATCACCTCCTCGACGGTCGTCGCCCCGTCGATCGAGTCGAGCACCTCCGCGGTGATCATCTCCGCGATCCCGCGTCCGGCCGCCTGGACCAGACCCTTTTTGGAGCCGAAGTGATAGGCGACGAGCGGCTTCGACTCGCCGGCGCGGGCGGCGACCTTGGCGATCGTCAGCCCGGCGTAGCCATCGGACTTGAGGACCTCGATCGCCGCCTCCAGGATCCGCTCGCGCGCCCCGGTCGACGGGCGCCCGCGAGTGCGAGCTGCGGCTCTGGATCCGGCGGCACTCGTGGCCGCCGCTGGTGTCATGCGGCGGCGAGCAGCGCCGGGTCCATTCCCATCGCTGCCAGCTTCTTGGTGAGCGCCTTCAGTGAGTACTCGAAGATCTCCCTCGACTCGTAGAAGGGCGTCGAGAAGTCGTAGGGGTCCTCGACTCCCGGCGGGACGAACACCAGGCTGGCGACCGGCAGGGTCTCCTTCAGGGTGTCCTCGATGATCTTGGCGTTCGACGGGTCATCCTGAATCGCATCGGAGAGGAACTTGACGCCGAAGCCGACGTGGCGGGACTCGTCGCGGTTCACCGCGGTGAACCCGGCGGTGAAGCCGGGGAACCAGCCGCGCTCCTTCAGGTTGCGGATGATGAAGCGGGCTCCGGTGAGGGCGAGCGTGCCCTCGATGATGATCATGTAGACGGTGATCCCGCGGACGAGGGCCGCGAAGTCGCTCGGGTCCTTGCGGAGCCGCTCGGCGCAATCGTGGAGGATCCCGTCGAAGAGCTCCTCCCACTTCTCGTTCACGTTGTGCTTCTGGGAGGCGAGCATCTCCCCGAGCGAGCTTGCGCTCATCCCCAGCACCTCGCGGTAGAAGCGGTCGAAGAAGACCATGTGCTTGGCCTCGTCGGAGATCTGCGTGGTCAGGAAGGCCTGCGCCTCGTGGTTGGGAGCCCCGATGGCGAACGGCAGAAGCTCGACGGTGACCCGCTCCTCGCCGAGGAAGAACTGCGAGAAGCCGAAGAGCAGGAAGTCCTTCTCCTCCTTGCTGATCAGGTCGGGGTCGGCCCACTGCCTGGCGTCCTCGGTGAAGTCGAAGTCCTCGGTGGACCAGTGCTGGCGCTGCCAGCGCATGAAGAGCTTCTGGTAGGAGGGGGCGGCCTCGATGATCCGGTCGAGGCCCGACATCACCTTGTCGATGTCGGCGTCCATCAGAACCGACAGCGCTTCGTCCTCGGTCTTCAGCTCCTCGTGTCCGTTGGTCCGGCGACGGTGTTCGTGCTCGCCGTTGAAGCTGGTCACGTCGGTCATTCTCTCCTCCTCGGCTGATGGCTCAGGGGGTGTCCGGCTGGTAGCGCCCACATTATTTACCGACCGTTCAATAAATGTCAAGTGTCTGCGCTGCGTCGGTCGCTCGCCCAGCGCTCATAGCGTCAGCGCAACGGCATAACGTCTGTCAACCTTGAGCGAGCGACCACGAGGAGCCAGAGCTTGAGCACCGTAGACCTGCCCGACGACTTCCAGACCGCCCACCTAGCCGAGGTCGACCCGGACATCGCCCGGGTCCTCGACCGCGAGCTCGCCCGCCAACAGGGGACGCTCGAGATGATCGCCTCGGAGAACTTCGTCCCCCAGGCTGTGCTCGACGCGGCCGGCTCGGTGCTCACCAACAAGTACGCCGAGGGCTACCCCGGAAAGCGCTACTACGGCGGCTGCGAGGAGGTCGACGTGGCAGAGCAGCTGGCGATCGACCGGGCCCTGGAGGTGTTCGGCGCCGAGCACGCCAACGTCCAGCCGCATTCCGGCGCGCAGGCCAACAACGCCGCCTACATGGCGATGCTCGATCCCGGCGACACGATCATGGGCATGGCACTCGACCACGGCGGCCACCTCACCCACGGAATGAAGCTGAACCTCTCGGGCAAGCTCTACCAGGTCGTCGCCTACCACGTCGGCCGCGAGGACAAGCTGGTCGACATGGACGAGGTGGCCGAGCTCGCCGAGGAGCACAGGCCGAAGGTGATCGTCGCCGGCTGGTCCGCCTATCCGCGCCAGCTCGACTTCGCCGCCTTCCGCCAGGTCGCCGACTCGGTCGGAGCGAAGCTGATGGTCGACATGGCGCACTTCGCCGGTCTGGTGGCGGCGGGCGAGCATCCCAGCCCGGTGCCGCACGCCGATGTCGTCACCACGACGATCCACAAGACCCTCTGCGGCCCGCGCAGCGGGATGATCCTCTGCCGGGAGGAGCTGGCCGCGGACATCAACCGCTCGGTCTTCCCCGGCCAGCAGGGCGGCCCGCTGATGCACATCATCGCCGCCAAGGCCGTCGCCCTGAAGATCGCCCAGAGCGATCAGTTCGTGGAGCGCCAGCGCCAGACGATCGCCAACGCGCGGGCGTTCGCGGACGAGCTGATTTCCGGCGGGATCGACGTGCTCACGGGCGGGACCGATGTCCACCTGGTGCTCGTCGACCTGACCGACACCGGCCTCGACGGCAAGACCGCCGAGACCCGCCTGGAGGAGGTCGGGATCACCGTCAACCGCAACGCGATCCCCTTCGACGAGCGCCCCCCAATGAACCCCTCGGGGCTGCGGATCGGGACCCCCGCACTCACCACCCGCGGCCTCGGCGAGGACGACCTCCGCGAGGTCGCCAGGGTGGTCGTCGCCGCGCTCGGCGACGACTTCGACTCGCAGAAGGACTCGCTGCTCGAGCGGAGCCGGGCTCTGATGGACCGCTATCCGCTCTACCCACAGCTCGCAGCCGCGACGGTCTGACTTAGATCGCATGAGGATCTGGGCCGACATGAGCGCGCCCGCGCACGTGCTGGTGCTGCGGCCGATCATCGAGCGGCTGCGCGAGCAGGGCCACGACGTGACGGTCACCTCGCGCGACTACACGCAGACCCAGGAGCTGCTCGCGCTCCATCAGATGGAGCACATCGCGATCGGCCGCCACGGCGGCGCCTCGCGCGTACAGAAGCTGATGCGGCTGATCCAGCGCACCGCCAAGATGCGGCGCTTCGGCAAGGGGGAGGGCTTCGACCTCGCAATCGCCCACGGCTCCAACGACCTCGCGATCGCGTCGAAGCTGCTCGGAATCCCCGAGGCGAACATGCACGACTACGAGTTCGCGGTCGCGCAGCACCACGTCGGCTGCCGGCTCGCGAAGCGCGTGATCTTCCCGGACGCCGTGCCGCCGGCGCGCCTCAAGCGCTTCGGCGTGGGCCCGGACAAGCTGTTCCAATATCCCGGCTTCAAGGAGGAGTACTATCTCGCGGACTTCGAGGTCGACCCCGGCGCGCTCGGAGAGGTGGGCGTCGACACCGAGCGCGTCATCGTCATCGTGCGCCCGCCGCCGGATGTCTCGCTCTACCACCGCAAGTCGAATCCCCTCTTCCCCCAGGTCCTCTCGCGGGTCGGGACGGATAAGGGCGTGCACGCGGTCGTCCTGCCTCGTACCGAGGAGCAGCGGGACTTCGTCAGGAGCCTTGCCCTGCCCTCGCTGATCGTCCCCGACCACGCCGTCGAGGCCCAGAGCCTCGTCGCCCTCGCCGACCTGGTGGTCTCGGCCGGAGGCACGATGAACCGCGAGGCCGTCGCCTTGGGGACGCCGGTCTACACGACCTACGGAGGGCGCCTCGGCGGCGTCGACGAGGCGCTGATCCGCTCGAACCGGCTGCGGCCGCTGACCGACCCGCGCGCCCTCGAGCTGAAGAAGAAGTCCGGCCAGGGCGAGCGGATCCGACGGGACCCGGGCCTGCTGGTCGAGATCATGCTGGGCGCGGCGGAGCCGGAGGCGTCGGCGTGAGCGCCCCGGCCCGGGCGCACGCGGAGACTGAGACCGTGGCGCACCCGACTTCCCACCCGCGACCCGAGCACGTCCCCTCGCTGGCGGAGCAGTACTCGGACATCGCCTCGGAGCTCTACGCGCCCCGGCGCGTCGACATCGCGCTCCGGGCGCTCGATCTGATCATCGCCGGCACAGCGCTGCTCGTGCTCTCGCCGCTGCTCGGGCTGCTCGCCCTCGCGACCCTGATCACCTCCGGGAGGCCTGTCCTCTACCGGGGCCAGCGCGTGGGCCGTGCCGGGCGCGTCTTCGTGATGTACAAGCTCCGGACGCTCGCCCCGGGCGCGGAGACCCGGCTCGGCCCCTACTACGGCGAGGAGCTCAGCCGGCGCACCGAGGAGGAGGTGACGATGGTGGGGAGGGCGGCGCGCCTCACGCACATCGACGAGGTGCCGCAGCTCTTCAACGTGATCCGTGGCGAGATGAGCATGGTGGGCCCACGTCCGGTGAGGCCGGCGTTCTTCTACCGCCTCTGCGAGGAGGTCCCGCAATACTGGCAGCGCCTCGTCGTGCGGCCGGGGGTGACCGGCTTCGCCCAGACCAGGATCACGCGCGAGGACTCCTGGGAGGACAAGCTGATCCACGACCTCGAGTACATCGCGGACCGCTCCATCCGCCTCTACCTGCGCGTGCTCGGCGCGACCATCGTTCGCATCGGCACCCTGACCCTGCGCGGCAGGGGCCGGTAACGGCCGCGGCTCAGTCCCGACGCCCGATCCTGGGCGCTCTCTAGACTCGCGGCCATGTGCGGGATATGCGGCCTCGTGAGCCTGGACGGGGCCACCGCCCCGGACCCAGCGGCTCTCGCCGCGATGAACGAAACCCTCGTCCACCGGGGTCCCGACTCCGACGGCTCGGTGATCGACGGCCCCGCCGGACTCGCCATGCGTCGGCTCTCGATCATCGACCTCGCCGGAGGCGACCAGCCGATCGCCAACGAGGACGGCCGCATCCAGGTCATCCAGAACGGCGAGATCTACAACTACAGGGAGCTTCGGAACGAGCTCCGGGGCCGGGGCCACACCTTCTCCACCCACAGCGACACCGAGGTCCTGGTCCATCTCTACGAGGAGCGCGGACCGGCCTTCGTCGAGGCGCTCCGCGGAATGTTCGCGCTGGCGATCTGGGACGCGCGCCACGGCCGCCTGGTGCTGGCTCGCGACCGCTTCGGGATCAAGCCGCTCTACTACCGCGTCGCCGGCGGAGCGGTCTCCTTCGCCTCGGAGCTCAAGGCCCTGCTCCACCAGCCGGGCTTCTCCCGTGAGATCGATCCCGGCGCGCTCGAGTCCTTTCTCGCCTTCAACTCGATCCCGTCGCCCCTCACGATCTTCGCCGAGGCGCGCAAGCTCCCCGCCGGCCACCTGCTGGTGGCGGACGAGGGAAAGGTCGAGCTCACGCGCTACGCGCGGCCGACCCCCGTCTCCGCCGCCGAGGTCCGCACCGAATCGGAGGACGTCCTCGCGGGGGAGCTGCGAGAGCGGCTGCGGAACTCGGTCAGGGCGCACCTGGTCTCCGACGTCCCGGTGGGCGTGCTGCTCTCCGGGGGCATCGACTCCTCGGCGCTCACGGCGATGGCGGCGGCCGAGAGCGGCTACCGGGTGAGCACCTTCTCGATCGGCTTCGAGGAGAGCTCCTTCGACGAGCTCGACCAGGCCCGGCTCGTAGCCCGGCGCTACGGCACCGACCACCACGAGCTGATCCTCCGGCCCGATGCGGTGGACCTGCTGCCCCGCCTCGTGGAGGCGTTCGACGAGCCCTTCGGCGACTCGTCGGCGCTGCCCACCTATCTGGTCTCCCGGCTGGCTGCCGACACCGTCAAGGTCGTCCTCTCGGGCGAGGGAGGTGACGAGCTCTTCGGCGGCTACTACACCTACGTGGCCGACCGCCTCGCGCCGCGAGTGGGGAGGGCGGCGCCCTTCCTGCGCCCGCTGGTCGAGCTGCTGCCGAGCTCCTCGGCCAGGGTGAGCTTCGACTACAAGGCGAAGCGCTTCGTTCGCGGAGCGCACCTGCCGCCCGTCGAGCGCCACCACGCCTGGAAGGAGATCTTCTCGCCCGACGCCCAGGAGGAGCTGCTCGCCTCGCCCCGGGTCTGCGATCCGCTCGACCTCTACCGGGCCCGCTATGCCGAGACCGAGGGCGCGCAGGAGCTGGCGCGCCTGCAGGACCTCGACCTCGGCATCTACCTCGTCGACGACCTACTGGTGAAGACCGACCGGGCCAGCATGGCCCACTCGCTGGAGGCGAGGGTGCCGTTCCTCGACCCCGCGGTGGCCGAGCTGGCACTCGCCCTGGAGACCAGGCAGAAGGTGCGCGGCTTCTCCAAGAAGCGGCTGCTCCGGAAGGCCGTCGAGCCGATGCTGCCGAGGGAGATCGTCCGCGGCCGCAAGCGGGGCTTCTCCATCCCGGTCGCGGCCTGGCTCCGCGGTGACCTCGAGCAGTTCGCGCGCGACGTCCTCTCCCCGGAGACCGTCGAGCGCCAGGGATACCTGAGCCCCGAAGCCGTCACCGGGGTCCTCGACGCTCACGTCTCCGGCAAGGACGACCTGAGCCGCCAGATCTGGGGGTTGCTCTCCTTCACGCTCTGGTTCGACCGCTACGCGCGCGAGCACCCCCCGGTCGGCGCCGGGGCGGCCCAGGGGCCCAGCTGATGCCCGACACGATCGACGCCCTCTTCGCCTTCATCTTCGCGGGGGGCGCGGTCTGGGCGCTGGTGCCGGCGACCGAGTCGCTGGCGGGCGCGATCGGGGACCGCGCGATCGATCACCCGAACGAGCGCAGCCTGCACGTCGAGCCGACCCCCAAGCTCGGTGGCCTGGCGGTCTTGGTGGCGGTCCTGATCGGCGGCTCGATCTTCCTGCCCTGGGACCAGGAGACCCGCTCGATCCTGGCAGGCGCCATCGTGATCACGGCGGTCGGGGTGGTCGACGACCTCGTCGATCTGCCGGCCGGCGTCAAGCTCCTCGGCCAGACGGCGGCGGCGATCATCCCGGTGGCCTCCGGGGTGACGGTCGAGAGCTTCACCCTGCCGTTCCTGGGGCGGATCGATCCGGGGTCGGTCCAGCTCGTCGACCCGCCGGGGATCGGCGCGATCGACCTCGGCCAGGTGCTGACGGTGTTCGGGATCGTCGCCGTCGCGAACGTGATCAACCTGATCGACGGGGTCGACGGGCTGGCCGCCGGCGTCTGCCTGATCTCGGCGGCCGCGCTCGCGGTGATCGCCCTCTCGCTCGACCGCAACGCCGCCGGCGTCCTGGCGGCCGTCACCGCCGGCGCCTCGCTCGGCTTCCTGCGTCACGGCTTCCCGCCCGCGTCCAGCTTCATGGGGGACACCGGGTCGAACCTGCTGGGCTACCTGATGGCGGTGATCACCGTTCAGGGCGCCTTGAAGACGAACGCCGTGGTCGCCCTCTTCTTCCCGCTCGCCGTCCTCGCCGTGCCGATCCTGGACACCGGATTCGTGGTCGCCAAGCGGCTCAAGTACCGGCGCCCGATCTATCGCGCTGACACCGAGCACTTTCACCACCGGATGGCGCGCATCGGCTTCAGCCAGCGCCGGACGATCACCTACCTCTACGCCTGGACGCTGGTGCTCGCGCTCGTCGCCCTGGCACTCCGCTTCGTCCCCTACAGCGACAACCACGGGCACTTCGACGCCGTCTGGACCACCTTCATGGCGCTTTGCCTGCTCGGCGCGCTGGCGGCGAGCATCTACGTCATCCACGTGCTCGAGATCCTCAAGCTGCGGCGCTTCAGGGTCCGGCAGCTCGTCGGTCTGCGCGGGCCTCAGGCGCCCCCGCCGGATCAGGCCGAGGTCGACGCGGGGATCAAGCGGGAGCTCGACACCGGCACCTTCGCCGCGGTCGATCCCTCGACCGGCGAGATGACCGCGATCGATCCCGACACCGGGGAGATCGAGGCTCTCCAGAGCGGGACAGGCCCGAAGCCCAGCCGCTAGGATTCGCCGCCCCTCCGGGCCAGCTCCGGAGGGTGATGCGGCGGCGGGGTTGTGGCCGCCGTTGATGCTTTGGTGGGGGGCAAGGACTTCATGCACTCGTTCGACATCGACAGATCAGATGATGCGCCCAGGCATGGCCCCGGGCCTCGGCGTGGGGATGGCTCTTGTCTACGCTCGCTTTAGACGGATCTGGCGGCGCCGTCGGTTCCACCCGCATGGCCACCGCACTTCGCTACGTCGACCTCGTCCTGCTTGCCCTGGCCCTGCCCGTGTTCATCGCCGTGGACCTGCCGATCGCCGGCTACGTGGTCACCGCCTGCGTCTGGCTTGCGCAGCACGCGATCGAGCTGGGCGCGAACCGAGCGGTGGCTCGGGCGGCCGCAGCGGGCGATCGCAGAGCGGCGATGGGCTGGGTCGGAGCCACCACCCTCGCCCGGGTGTGGATCGTCACGCTGGGGGTGCTGCTCGTCGGGGTCCTCTCCAGCAAGGACGCGGGTCTCGCGGCCGCGATCCTGGCCGCGGTCCTGTTCACCGTGCACCTCGGCGGGCGCCTGCTCGGCAGGCTGCTGGCGCCAGGGGATGAGGTGGGACCGGTCTGATGTCCTCCCTGTCGACGAAGCAGAAGGTCCTGCTCGGGCTCGGGATCTACTTCGCGACCGCGATCGCGCTCCTGCTGATCGCAGGCAGCCAGGGCAAGAACGACGAGTTCAAGCCGCAGAACGAGTTCAAGCTCGACCCCTGGATCTCGATCCACCTCGGCGGAGTCGACCTCTCGATCAACAAGGCGGTTCTCTACCTGGTGCTGGCCAGCGCCCTGACGATCTTCGTGATGGTCTACATCGCGCGGCGCATGCAGATGAAGCCCAACCGCGTCCAGGCCGCGGTCGAGGTTGCCTACGACCTGACCAAGAACAACATCACCGGCGGCAACCTGGAGGGCTCCTACGCGATCCGCTGGTTCCCCTTCATCGCCACGCTGTTCTTCTTCATCGCCTTCTCGAACCTGCTCGGCTACCTGCCATTGCCGACCAACACCGAGCACCAGATCACGATCTTCGGCCTCCAGGTCCCCAGCTTCGCGATCTACGCGGCGACCGCGAACATCTCCTTCCCGTTGGTTCTCACCCTTGTCGTCTGGATCACCTACCACGTCGAAGGGGTCAGGTCGAAGGGCGTGTTCGGCTACCTGAAGAGCTTCCTGCCGGCGGGACTCGAGGACATGAACCCGATCGGTAAGGGGCTGATCTTCGTGATCGAGGTGCTCTCTCACTTCATGCGGCTGGTGTCGCTCTCCGTACGACTGTTCGCGAACATCCTCGCGGGCCACCTGCTGCTGCTCTTCATGGGCGGCGGGTTGGCGGTGCTGCTCGGCCTGGCAGCGCTGGGTGCCCTTACCTTCCCGCTTGCCTTTGTCTTCTTCGTCTTGGAGGCGGGGCTGATCGCAACGCTGCAGGCGTTCATCTTCGCCACCCTCTCAGCCATCTACATCGGCGGCGCAGTCGCCGAGAGTCACTAGAAAGGAGCAGTGTCAATGGATCTCTTGACCCCGATCGCGCAAGCGTCGAGCGGGATCACCGACACCGGCATCACGGACGCCGGCAAGGCGATCGCGCTGGGCGTCGGTGCCGGGCTCGGCTCGATCGGAGCCGGCATCGGGATCGGCTTCATCTTCGGCAAGGAGATCGAGTCGGTCGCGCGCCAGCCGGAGATGAAGGACGATCTCCAGTCGATCCGCTGGCTGGGCTTCGCGCTCACCGAGGCCGTCGCCTTCTACACCTTCATCTTCGGTCTGATCGCCTTCTTCCTCTAGAGATGACCGAGACCCCGACCACACAACCCCGGTTGACGCGCCCCCGGGCTCGCGCGGCCAGGGCCGCGGTCATCTAGGCATGGAACCGACGACGCACATAGTCGCCTCGAGCGGCAGCTTCCTGGTCAGCCCGGGCATCGGCCTGATGATCTGGACTCTGTTCATGTTCCTGTTCACGATGTACGTGCTCAGCAAGGTCGCCTTCCCGCGGATCCAGGAGGCGCTCGACAAGCGCGCCAACGCGATCCGGGAGTCGATCGAGCAGGCCGAGAAGACCCGCGAGGAGGCCGACAAGATCCTGGAGGAATACCGCGCCCGGCTGAAGGAGGCCCGCGAGCAGGCTGACGACATCGTCGCCCGCGCCCGCAGGGCGGCCGAGACGACGAAGTCCCAGGCCGCGGACGAAGGCCGCGAGAAGCGCGAGGAGCTGCTCGCCGCGGCCCGTCGCGACATCGAGGCGGAGACGCGCCGCTCCCTGGAGCGAATCCGCAAGGAGGTGGCCGACCTGACGGTGCTGACCACCGAGAAGGTGACCCGCAAGTCGCTCACAGGGGATGACCAGAAGCGGCTGATCGACGAGGCACTGGCCGAGGTCGACTTCTCGAGTCTCAGCGGCGATGGAGAGGCCCCCGAGTAGCAATGGAACAGATCGCCCGCGTATATGCGGACGCCCTCTTCGGGGCGGCCAGGGACAGGGGCAAGCTCGACGTGATCCGCGAGCAGCTCGCCCAGTTCGCCGGCGCCCTGTCGGAGAACAGGGAGATGCAGCTCTTCTTCTTCAGCCCCTACTTCTCCTCGGCCGAGAAACAAGACGGCCTGGAGAAGGCGATCGCCGACGCCGAGCCGGAGCTGCTCAACTTCCTGGAGCTGTTGATCGAGAAGCACCGGATGCCGGTGCTCTTCCGGATACGCCGTCAGTTCGACGCGCTCTGGGCGAAGGAGAACGAGAGGCTCGGCGTCATCGTGACCAGCGCCGTCGAGCTCGACCCCGAGGTCGCGCGCCGGATCGGCTCGGAGATCGAGGAGCAGACCGGCAACACCGTCGAGCTGCAGAGCCGGGTCGACCCCGACATCCTCGGTGGGCTGGTCG
>DATGDO010000015.1:0-5490 GCA_035310805.1 Solirubrobacterales bacterium | reverse complement strand
GGCGAGTTCTTCGAGGTCCACGAGCATTTCGCCCAGAACATCGTCTGCGGGTTCTCCCGCCTCGACGGCCATCCAGTCGGGGTGGTCGGCAACCAGCCCAAGCATCTCGCCGGCGTGCTCGACATCGAGTCGTCGGAGAAGGCCGCGCGCTTCGTGCGCACCTGCGACGCCTTCAACGTGCCGCTGCTCACCTTCACCGACGTGCCGGGATTCCTGCCCGGCACCTCGCAGGAATGGGGCGGCATCATCCGGCACGGCGCCAAACTGCTCTACGCCTTCACCGAGGCGACGGTGCCGAAGCTGACGGTGGTGACGCGCAAGGCCTACGGGGGCGCCTACGACGTGATGAACTCCAAGCACATGCTGGCCGACTTCAACTTCGCCTGGCCGAGCGCGGAGGTCGCCGTGATGGGCCCGGAGGGCGCGGTCAACATCATCTACCGCCGCGATCTCGCCAAGTCGCCGACGCCCGACGAGCGGCGCGCCAAGCTGATCGACGACTACAAGGCGCACTTCGCCAACCCCTACTCCGCGGCCGAGCGCGGCTACATCGACGACGTGATCGAGCCGCACCAGACCCGCCCGAAGCTGATCCGGGCGCTGCGCACGCTGCAGACGAAGCGCGTCGAGCAGCCGAAGCGCAAGCACGGCAACATCCCGCTGTGATGGCGGGGAAGAACGGCAAGGGCGAGCCACCGCGGCCCAGGATCGAGATCAAGAGCAGTGCGGCCGCGCCCGACGAGGCGGCGGCGATCGCCGCGGCCCTCGAGCGGTTTCTCTGGGAGACCGCGCCCGGCCTCCGGACCGCCGAGGTGAGCCGCTGGCAAGAGGCCGCGCTCCGCGAGGGTGTCGAGGCCCGCTCCGGGCTGGGGTCGGGCTGGGGAATTGCGCCCAGTTCGTGACGCGGGCTTGCCAGGCGAGGGTTGGTGCAATAGAACACACGGCGCAAACCGTCGCTGCCGATGAAGAGGAGGGCGCGTGGCCGTCGTAAAGATCATCGAGCTGGTCGGAAGCTCCAAGAAGTCTTCGGATGACGCCGCACAGCAGGCGCTGAAGCAGGCCCAGAGCTCGCTTCGCAACATCCGCGCGATCGACGTCGTCTCCACCGGGCTGCGCGGTGAGAACCTCGACGAGTGGCGCGCCCACGTCCGAGTCGCGTTCCTGGTCGAGGGCACGGACGTCGACTGAGCTTGGGAGGAGGGGTGGCGGCGGGCGCCGGCAGGGCGGGGCCCGCCGCCCCTTGATCCCGCCTCGTCGAGCGAGCCACGCCAGGTCGGCGAAGAAGCGCAAGACGAAGCCCTCCGCCGCGGGGGCTCGGCTCAGAGGCTGACCACCGGGGCGTCGATCCCTCCCTCGCGCCAGCGCTCGTAGACGGCCTGGCAGATCGCCAGGTCCTGGATCGCCAGCCCGGTCGAGTCGAACAGGGTGGTGTCCTCCGTGGCCCGGCGTCCCTGCGCGCTGCCGACGAGCACGTCGCCCAGCTGGGTGACGTCCTCGCGCCCGATCGATCGCGCCTCGACGGCGTTCGCGAGCTCCCCGCCGGCGCTCGCCTGCTCCCACTCGTCGCAGAAGAGACGGCAGCGCTCGATCGCCCCCAGCTCGACCTCCTGCTTGCCGTGCGCGTCCGCCCCGAGCACCGCGATGTGCTGGCCCGCCCGCAGGTCGCCGGTCAGGATCACAGGATCGTTTCCCGGCGTCACCGTGACCACCACGTCCTCAGCCGCCGCCTCGGCGCGGTCGCCCACCGCCCACCCCAGCTCGGTGGCGAGCGCCTCGGCGACGCCGGCGCGCAGGTCCGCGCAGACACCAGGGCCATAGCCGCTCGCGGCCAGGCAGCGGGCTGCCCAGGCCCCGTTGACCCCGCACCCGATGATCCCGACCGAGCTCGCGCCCTCCGCCGCAAGCGCCTGGGCCGAGACGGCGGCCGCCGCCCCCGTCCGCAGCGAGGTCACCGACGAGCACTCGATCACCGCGAGCTCCTCCCCGGTCTCCGCGTCGGAGAGCAGGACCTCGCCGCGGACCACCGGCAGGCCCCTGAGGCTGTTGCCGGGGAAGGAGGTGACCCACTTGAGCAGCGCGAGGCCGTCCCCCAGGGCCGGCATCGCCCGGAAGTCGCCGTAGGGCGGGCTGTCGAGATAGACCTTGGCCGGCATCCTCCACTCGCCCCGGCCGTAGCGCTCGAACGCCGTCCGGGTGCGCTCGACGGCCGCCTCTGGGCCGATCGCCCCGAACACGGCCTCGCCGGAGATCACGGGAACCTTGCTCATACGCCGATTCTGTCGCGAGAGCGCGGTGGACGATGTCGGACGCGGCCAAGGAGTACGCCGGGATCCTCGGCACATAAACACCTGAAACCTGATCCGGTTTGCTAGATTGGGCGCGCTGGAATCCGCCGAGCAGCTACGTCCACGAACAGAAAGCCGGTTTTCAATGGAGCCTGTCTCCGCCCCTGTGAAGCAGGGCGACGCCAGCAACGGCACTCCCGCGACGCTAAAGAAGACCGTCGATCCAGCCGAGCTCAAGCAGGATCCGGGCAAGAAGCAGCGCGGCAAGGGCAAGCGCGGCTCGCTCGAGAACCCGGAGGTCTACGACAACGTCCCCGGACACGTGATCCCGATCCTCGAGCGGGAATTCGACGACTTCGACACCGAGGCGGCCAGCTTCCTGCGCGGCGAGCAGACCGAGGAGCAGTTCATCGGCTTCCGCCTCAAGCAGGGCGTCTACGGCCAGCGCCAGCCCGACGTGCAGATGATCCGCGTGAAGCTTCCCTACGGCGGGGTCAGCCCTGAGCAGATGGAGGCCTTCGCGGATGCGATCGAGCAGTTCGCGCCGCTCAACAAGGGCCACATCACGACACGCCAGAACATCCAGATCCACCACGTCCCGCTGGCGGACGCCGCCGAGTTCATCCGACAGATCAGCCAGGCGGGGCTCTCCTCGCGAGAGGGCTGCGGCAACACGATCCGAAACGTCACCGGAGACCCGTGGGCGGGCGTCGCCGAGGACGAGCCATTCGACGTCACTCCCTACGCCGCCGCATACGCGCGCTACTTCGTCCGCCACCCCACCACCCAGCTCATGCCCCGCAAGGTGAAGACTGCGTTCAGCGCGAGCGACGCCGACCGGGCGATCACCGAGATCCACGACGTCGGCTTCATCCCCAGGGTGAGGGAGATCGACGGCAAGGAGGTCCGCGGCGTTGAGGTCAAGATCGGCGGCGGCACCTCGATCCAGCCACGGGTCGCCCCCACCCTCTACGACTTCGTCGAGCTCGACAACGGCGACTACCTGAAGGTCACCGAAGCGGCTTTGCGGATCTTCGACCGCCAGGAGTGGCTGCGCGAGAACCGCATGCGCGCCCGGATCAAGGTCCTGGTCGACAAGATCGGGATGGACGCCTTCCGCGAGGAGGTCGAGGAGGAGCTGAAGGGGGACTGGGTCGACGAGCGCGATTTTTCGATCGACCATCTGCTCTTCGTCCACGACGAGCAGGCCAACGCGCCGTCCATTCCGGAGAGCCATGGGTCGCCCAACGGCGACAAGGGCGAGTTCGTTTCCTGGGTGGACGCCAACGTCGCCCCCCAGCGCCAGGAGGGCTTCGTCACCGCCACCGTCAAGGTGACCCGTGGCGACCTCAGCCCGGAGCAGTTCCGCGGCCTCGCCCAGATCATGCGCGACTTCACCGGCGGCTATGCCCGCACGACGGTGCAGCAGAACCTGGTGCTCCGCTGGGTGCGCCCCGAGTCGCTCTACGACCTCTGGGTGCGCCTGGGCGAGCTCGGCCTGGGCGGCGCCGGCGCCTTTCAGATCGGCGACGTGGTCAGCTGCCCCGGCACCGACAGCTGCAAGCTCGGCATCACCGCCTCGATGGGCCTGAACCGCGCATTGCAGCGACGGATCGAGGACCTCGAGATCACCGATCCCCTCACCCGGCAGATCCACATCAAGATGAGCGGCTGCCCCAACGGATGCTCCCAGCACCACATCGCCACGATCGGGTTCTACGGCGCCTCGATCAAGGTCGGCGACCACACCATCCCGGCCTACATCCCCCACATTGCCGGCAACTTCGAGGGCGGCGACGTCGTCTTCGGCCACCGGCTCAAGGCGCGTCTGCCCGCCAAGCGGGTTCCGGACGCGGTCGAGCGCTGGATCCGCCATTACGAGGAGAACCGGAACGACGGCGAGAACTTCAACGCATTCGTCGACCGGACCGGGTTCGAGGCGTTCGAGGAGCTGATCTCCGACCTGAAGCTGCCGGTCGAGTTCAACGCGGAGAACCTCCTGCATTTCATCGACTGGAACCGCTCCGAGCCCTACAAGGTCGAGCGCGGCGAGGGGGAGTGCGCGGTCTAGATGGAGTCGACCGCCACACACCGACCACCCGGCACTGAGGCCAACGGCAACGGCCGCAAGGGGGTCCTGCACGAGGCCTCTGCAACACTGCCCGACCGCACAATGGCGCCGCCCACGAACACCGGCGGCGGATCCACCGTCGAGCTGGAGGGCCTCGGCTTCGATCCGGAGGTCGCCGCCGCAGGCCTGGAGGAAGCGAGCGCCGAGGAGGCGCTGCGCTGGGCCCTGGACAGGTTCAGCCCGCGGATGTACATCGCCTGCTCGTTCCAGAAGACGAGCTCGGTGACGGTCCACATGGCCAACGGCATCAATCCGGGCGCCCGCTTCTTCTACCTGGACACCGACCTGCTCTTCCCCGAGACCTACGAGACCAAGGACCGCCTCGAGGAGCGCTACGGGATTCGCTTCCATCGCTACAGCTCGATCACCCTGGAGCAGCAGAAGGGTCTGTACGGGGACGAGCTCTGGAGCCGCGACCCCGACGCCTGCTGCGGGATCCGCAAGGTCGAGCCGATGCGCTCGGCGCTCGCCGCAGTCGACCTCTGGGTCTCGGGGATCCGCCGCTCGGACTCGCAGACCAGGGCCGCAGCCCCCAAGTTCGGCTGGGACAACCGCTTCGGGCTCTGGAAGCTCAACCCGCTCGCCGACTGGTCCGAGGAGCAGGTCTGGTCCTACATCAACGAGCACGAGATCCCCTACAACCCGCTCCACGAGCAGGGCTATCCCTCGATCGGCTGCACCCACTGCACCCGGAAGCCCGGGGCGGGCGAGGATGCCAGAGCCGGGCGCTGGGCCGGCCTTCCCAAGACCGAGTGCGGGCTGCACGGCTGATCATGCGAGGGTGTTCCGCGGCATAGCCGAGGATCAACCCGCGTCACGGAGTCCAGCCTTCGCTACCCTTCCCCGCTTCCTGATCGACCTGATCATCTTTATCCACTCAAGGACGCCATGACTCAGACCGCGCTGAAGCTGCAGCTCACCGACCGCCAGACCGCCGACTTCGAGATGATCGGCAACGGCGGCTTCGCCCCCCTGAACGGTCCGCAGGGCCACGACGACTGGAAGAGCGTCGTCGAGGACATGACGCTCGCCGGCGGCGAGTACTGGCCGATCCCGATCACGCTGGCCACCGAC
>DATGDO010000014.1:0-5359 GCA_035310805.1 Solirubrobacterales bacterium | reverse complement strand
CGGTCCATCGTCTGCCCGAGCTCCATGCGGATCTCGGAGATTCTGCGGCCCGAGCCATGATCGCGTCCCAGGATTTCCCCGATCTGAGCCTGCTCGTCGCGCAGGATCGAGAGCGACGGACCCCTCAGCTCGCGGGCCTTGGCGCGGGCCGCAGCGTCGACCCCTGAGCGGCGCCCGAAGATCAGGGTGTCGAGCAGCGAGTTGGCGCCGAGCCGGTTGCCACCGTGGACCGAGACGCAGGCGACCTCACCGGCGGCGTAGAGGCCCGGGACGTTGGTGCGGCCCTCGTTGTCCGTCTTGATCCCGCCCATCGTGTAGTGGTTGCCGGGCTTGATGTGGATGGGGTCCTTGGTGATGTCGACCCCGGCGAAGTCGCGGCCGACGAGGACGATCTCCCGCAGCGCCTCGTGAATCCGTTTGCGCGGCACGACGGTGATGTCGAGCGCGACGGTGCCGTCGGGGAAGCCGCGGCCCTCCTGGATCTCGGTCTGCTCGGCGCGGGAGACGACGTCGCGCGAGGCCAGCTCCATCTTGTTCGGCGCATAGCGCTCCATGAAGCGCTCGCCCTTGGCGTTGAGCAGGTGAGCGCCCTCGCCGCGCGCCCCCTCGGTGATCAGGAAGCCCTTGCCGGCGAGCGTCGTCGGGTGGTACTGGATCATCTCCATGTCCATCAGCTTCGCCCCGGCTCGATAGGCCTGGGCGATACCGTCGCCCGTGCAGATCAGGGCGTTGGTGGTGGGGTGCCAGGCCTGACCGTTGCCGCCGGTGGCCAGGATCACCGCCTTGGCGCCGAACAGCTCCATGGAGCCGTCGCGAAGGTTGCGGCAGACGGCGCCGACGCAGTTGCCGTCCCCGTCCAGGGCGAGGCCCGTCGTGAAGTACTCCTCATAGCGGGCGACTTCCTCCGAGTACTTCATGAGCTGCTCGTAGAGAACGTGCATGATGGCCTGGCCGGTTATGTCGGCGACGTAGTAGGTGCGCGCGGCGGAGGCGCCGCCGAAGGCGCGGGTGCCGAGCTTGCCCTCCTCGTTGCGGTGGAAGGTGACGCCGAGGTGCTCCAGGTGGAGAAGCTCCTCCGGCGCCGCCCTGCACATGATCTCGACGGCGTCCTGGTCGGCCAGGTAGTCCGAGCCTTTGATGGTGTCGAACGCGTGCGACTCCCAGGTGTCGTCCTCCTGGAGCGCGGCGTTGATCCCGCCCTGCGCGGCGTTCGAGTGCGAGCGGACGGGGTGGACCTTGCTCATGATTCCCACTGAGACGCCCTGCTCGGCAGCGGCAAGCGCGGCCCGCTGTCCCGCGAGGCCCGCCCCGATCACCAAGACGTCGTGGTCTGGCACGAGGCGATCCTATAAAGACCGCCCCCGTGGGCGTCAGACCGTGGGCGTGGTGGGGGTCTGCGGGCGCAGGACCCGGCCGATCGCATCGATCGTCAGGACGCCCCGGATGTGGCCGTCGGCGTCCGTTGCGATCAGGGCCCCGAGGCGGCGCAGGGCCTCATTGCCGAGAACCGACTCGAGCGGCTGGTCCTCCCGCACGGTGAGCGAGCCGCTGTCGCGCGCCAGCACGTCGCTGACCAGGGCCGACGTCCGCTCCACGGGGGGCACGTTGTCGGCGGCGCCACGGTCCACCAAGCCGATGAAACGCTGAGCGGCGTCCACGACCGGGAACCAGGGAGAGCGGTAGCGCAGGAAGTACTCGTCGAGCGCCTGCTCGATCGAGGCCCCCTCGGGGATCGCCACAGGGTCGCGCTCCATCACGTCCGCGACCGAGATCCCCTCGATCCGGCTGGTGACGTTGGTCTGCGCGATCGCCGCCTTGGCGGCGCCGCGGAGAATGAAGCCGACGAAGGCGAGCCAGATGCCGCCGATCAGGTCGCCCCGGTAGGCCATGAAGTAGCCGAGCCCCACGAGGATCAGGAAGAGCCCGAACCACTCGCCGAGCGTTCCGGCGAACCGGGTCCCGGTGTTGCGGCTGCCCGACCGCCACCAGGCGATCGCCCGGGCGATGCGTCCCCCGTCGAGCGGGAAGGCGGGAACCAGGTTGAAGACCAGAACGAGGAGGTTGATGCTGCCGAGCCAGCTCATCAGGGCCGCCATTCCCGAGGTCCGCGTGTCGCCCTGGGCGAGCGCAGCGTGACCGAACTCGTGGCCGCCCGCGAGCGCCAGCCCGGCGACCGCGCAGACGACGACTATGGCGGCGGTGACCAGCGGCCCCGCGATCGCGATCTTGAACTCGGTCCCGGGCGTGTCCGAGTCCTTCTCGAGCCGCGCGAAGCCGCCGAACATCCAGAGCGTGATCCCGGAGACCCCGATGCCGTGGCGCCTGGCGACGAACGCGTGGCCCAGCTCGTGCAGCAGGATCGAGGCGAAGAAGAGCATGGCGCTGGCCACAGCAAGCAGATAGGGCGCGGAGTCGCCCGACGGGCTGTCGAGCACGTCGCGGTAGAAGCCCGTCAGCCAGAAGATGATCAGGAAGAGGACGACGAACCACGAGTAGTCCACCGCGACCCTGATGCCTCGAATGCGAAACAGCGTGACGCCGCCTGCGGCCATGCAAGTGATCTTAGGGAGCTAGGTTTCCCGAATGGCCACGGCGGCGACAGGGGAGGTCACCAGCCCGCCCGACGCCACCTGGATGTGGGAGCGGCTCGACGAGCTCTGCGCGATCGAGCGCCCTTCCGCATCGCCGGGGGAGCGGCGGGCAGCCGAGTGGCTTGCGGCCGAGCTGCGCGAGGCGGGGGCACGCAGCGTGCGGATCGAGGAGCAGCCGGAGGCCAACGGCACCTTCTGGTGGCCGCTCGGCTTGCTGGCCGGAGCCGGTGCGGTCGCCGGACTCGTGGCGAGGCGGGGGGGACGCCTGAGGCGCGCCCTGGCCGCAGGGACCGGAGCGGCCGCCTCCGCTCTGATCGCCGACGAGATGCCGCCGGGGAGGAGGCGGTTCCGCCGGATGCTCCCTCCGCGGAGCGCCCACCATGTCCTGGCGGAGATCGGCCCCGAGGACGCCGAGCGGACGATCGTGGTGATGTCCCACCACGACGCGGCCCATACCGCCTTCTTCTTCAACCCCGCCATCACCCGGTCAGTCGGCGAGAGCGCCCCCTGGGTGTTCGAGAGCAAGGACACGAGCCCACCCCTGATGTGGCCGGTGCTGGCCGGCCCCGGCGTGGTCGCGGCGGGGGCGGTCCTCGGTAGCCGTCGGCTGGTCGGCCTCGGCACCCTGATCTCGGCCGGCAGCGCGGCCTTCATGGCGCACATCGGCGCCGGTGAGGTGGTCCCCGGCGCCAACGACAACGGCACGGGCTGCGTGGCCCAGATCGCGATCGCCCGGGCGCTCGCCGAGCGACCGCCGGAGAGCACCCGCATCCTCTTCCTCTCGACATCCGAGGAGGCCCTCTGTGAGGGGATGGGGATGTTCATGGAGCGCCATGGCGCCGAGCTGCCCGTCGATCGGACCTTCTTCCTTTGCCTCGACACCCTCGGATCGCCGCACCTGCTCGTTCTCCGAGGCGAGGGGATGTTGAAGCTGCGCGAGTACCCGCCGGAGGCGCTTGCCCTGCTCGACTCCACCGCCGAGGAACTCGACATCGACCTCTTCCCGAACCTGCGGCTGCGAAACGCGACCGACGGCGTCTTTCCGCTGGCGGCGGGCTACCCGTGCGTCTCGGTGGCCTCCTGCAACCAGTGGAAGAATCCCTCCAACTACCACTGGAGGACGGATACGCCGGAGAACGTCGATTACGGGACGGTCTCGGACGCGATCCGGCTCTCCGAGGCGGTGATCCGAAAGCTCGATGGGCAATGGATAGGGGAGGGGGCTCCGAGCGCGGCGAGGGGCAATCCGTCTTGATGGTGGCGGTCACCGGCGCGACGGGAGAGGTCGGAGGCCGCCTGGCGGCGGCTGGCCGACCGCGGCATCGCCCAGCGCTTGGTCGTCCGCGATGCGTCGCGAGCCCCGAAGCTGGAGGGCGCGGACGTCGCGATCGCGTCGAACTACGGGGCCGGCGACGCGATGAAGAAAGCGCTGCAGGGAGTGGAGACGCTCTTCCTCTCTCCGGGGAGGAGGCGCGCAACCGTCTCGAACACACAAGAGTGCAGTCGAACGCGGCCAAGGCCGCAGGGGTCAAGCGGATCGTCTATCTCTCCTTCTACGGCGCCTCTCCCGACACCGCGTTCACCTTCGGACAGGATCAAGATCCGCGGCCCGGGGGGCGCGGCCGCTGTGCGCCCGTGGCTCGGGACGACGTCGCCGACGCGATCGGCCGCGGGATCACCTACGTCGACGAGACGATCGAGGAGGCATGGGCCTGACGCCGGCCGAGGGGGGGTCCCGACTGGGAGATCGAGGGCTGGATCACGAGCTGCGTCGCGGTCACGAACGGAGAGCTCGCGGAACCGACGACCACCGTCAGGGATCTCACCGGCCACGATCCGCAGCGGCTCGACGCCTTTCTCGAGCAGCACCCGGAGACTTACGCGCACCCGGTCGCCCGTTCGTAGCTAAGCCGCGAAGCGCGCTTCGTACTTCGCTCGCCGCTTGGCCGCCTCCTCCTCCCGGTTCCTGGGGGGAGCGCTGGTGATCAGCGAGTCGAGCAGCTTTCGCGTCGAGGCCGCGACCTCGGCCACGGCCCGGTCGAACGCCTCGGCATTGGCCTTCGACGGCTTGTTCGACCCGCTGATCTTGCGGACGAACTGAAGCGCCGCGTCGTGGACCTCCTCCTCGCTCGCGGGGGGCTCGAAGTTATGGAGTTGCCTGATGTTCCTGCACATGCCGCCAGCGTAGCGCCGGGCCGACCAGATCCAGCTAGAGGCCGTGGTGCGGCCACTCCGGTGTGCGCTTCTCCTTGAAGGCGCGGGCGCCGATCGCGTGGGAATCGCGGCGGGCGAACATCGAGATCGTGTTCTCGGCCTCCTGGCGCAGCTGCTCCTCGTAGGTTCGGCCGACGTTCCGGACCATCGTCTCCTTGTCAGAGCGGATTGCGCCCTGTGGCAGCTCCGCGATCTGCTGAGCCAGCTCCTGGGCGCGCTCGAGCGCCCGGCCCTCCGGGACGACCTCGTTGGCGAGACCGATCCGCAGCGCCTCCGCAGCATTCACCGGCCGGCCCGTGATGATCATCTCCATCGCCTGGCCGTAGCCCACGGCGAGGGTCAAGCGGACGTTCATGCCGTCGCCGCCGACGATGTTCCAGCGCCGCTCCAGCGCGCCGAAGACGGCGTTCTCAGCGGCGATCCGGATGTCCGCGAGCAGGGCATTCTCGAGGCCGGCTGCGACGGCCCAGCCGTTCACCGCGGCGATCACGAGCTTGAAGACGTCGACCCGCCGCGTGTAGCCGCACTCACCGGGAGAGTTGTAGACGCTCGTC
>DATGDO010000013.1:0-3696 GCA_035310805.1 Solirubrobacterales bacterium | reverse complement strand
CCGAGCCGATGCCTAGGGCGGCAGAGCCGCCACCTCATCCGCTCCCGGCGGGAGACCGCGCATGACCGTCTACAAGTTCGACAACGTTCTGGTTGCGATCGACGGCTCGCGGGGCGCGGAGCGCGCCCTCGACTGCGCCATCTCGCTGGTGGAGCGCCTCGGCGGGAGGCTCACCGCCCTGGTCGTGGAGGGGAAGCTGCCGGCCTACGCCGCCACCGCCGGCGAGGTCGACGAGGTGAAGAAGGAGAAGGACGCCTTCTTCCAGCGGGTCCTCGACGGCGCGACCCATCAGGCCGAGCAGCATGGCATCGAGCTCGGGACCGCTTTGGTCCCCGGCCACGCCGCCGAGGTGATCACGCAATACGCGAAAGCCCACGGCCACGATCTGATCGTGATCGGCCATCGCGGGCACTTCCTCGGGGACTACCTGCTCGGGTCGACGGCAGACCGTGTCTCCCACCACGCGCATTGCCCGGTGATCGTGGTCCGCTAGCGCTAGCGGCGTTCTGGCAGATCGCGGGTGGTCACTACGATGGGTCGTTCGTGAGCCGGTACACGTCCGCAACCGACCAGGACCGCAGCGAGATGCTCGGGGCCATCGGCGTCGCCTCGATCGACGAGCTCTTCGACGTGATTCCCGAGGCGGTCCGCCTCGGCCGGCCGCTCGACCTGCCCGACGGCAAGCCCGAGACCGAGGTCTACGATCGCCTCTCGGCTCTGGCGTCCCGCAACGTGCACGCGGAGGCCGAGACGAGTTTCCTCGGCGCCGGGATGTACGACCACTACGTCCCCGCGATCGTCGACGCGATCACCAGCCGCTCGGAGTTCCTGACCCCCTACACCCCGTATCAGCCCGAGATCTCCCAGGGCGGCCTCCAGGTGATGTTCGAGTTCCAGACCGCGATGTCGGAGCTCACCGGTCTGCCGGTCTCCAACGCGGCCCTCTACGAGGGTCCCTCCGCGGTCGCGTCCGCCGCCTACCTGGCGATCGGCGCCACCGGGCGCAAGAAGCTGGTCGCGTCCCGCGGCATCCACCCGCACAGCCGAGAGTCGCTCGTCACCTACGGCGGAGGCTACGGCTCCGAGCTCGTCGAGGTCCCGCTCCTACATGACTCGGCCGCCACAAACACCGCGGCCGGACAAACCGACCCGGTTGCGCTGGCCGACGCCATCGACGATCAGACCGCCGCGGTCTTCCTGCAGCAGCCGAACTTCCTCGGCGCCGTCGAGGACATCGAGGCCCTCACGGCGAAGGCGAAGGAGCACGGCGCGCTCGTGGTGGTCGCCTGCGACCCGATCGGGCTCTCGATCCTGAAACCGCCCGGGGAGTGCGGCGCCGACATCGCGGTCGGGGAGGGCCAGCCGCTCGGCAACCGCCTCGACTACGGCGGCCCTTCCTTCGGCTTCTTCTGCGCGACCGAGGAGCACATCCGGCGCATGCCGGGGCGGATCGCCGGCGAGACGACCGACGTCGACGGCCGGCGGGGCTTCGTCCTCACGCTGCAGACCCGCGAGCAGCACATCCGCCGCGAGAAGGCGACTCACAACATCTGCACCGCCCAGGCGCTCAATGCCCTCGCCGGGATGGTGCACCTCGCCTGGCTCGGCAAGCGGGGCTTCGTCGAGCTCGGCGAGCTGCTGGTCCGTCGCACGGCCTACGCACGGAAGCGGTTGGCGGAGCTCGAGGGCGTCGAGCCGCTGCACGACGCACCTGTGGTCAGGGAGTTCGCGGTGGCGCTCGATGCACCGGTTCCGGAAGTGCTCGACCGCTGCGCCGCGGAGGGAATCGGCGCCGGCTATCCGGTCGGGCGCGACTACCCCGAGCACGAGAACGGGCTGCTGGTGGCGCTCACCGAGAGGCGGAGCAGGCAGGACATCGACCGGCTCGCCGACGCGCTTGGCCGGGCCGTCGCAGAGGCGCGCGGCGCCATGGTCGCGGCGGGGGTGGCCTCGTGAGCGGGAACGGGAAGCTCACCGCCGCCGGTCCCGAGCTCACGGAGACCCCGATGCAGCGCGACCGTGCGACCACCATCTACGAGCGCTCGGTCGAGGGCCGCCGCGCCGCGACTCTGCCCGAGGCCGGGGTGGCGGGGCGGCCGATCGACGAGCTGATTCCGAAGCGGCTCTTGCGCCAGAGGCCCGCGGAGCTCCCCGAGGTCTCGGAACCGGAGATCGTCCGCCACTACAACCGGATCTCCCGCCGGAACTTCGACCTCGACACCGGCTTCTACCCGCTCGGCTCCTGCACGATGAAGCACAACCCGAGGCTCAACGAGCGCGTCGCGGCGCTCCCCGGGCACGCGAGGCTCCATCCGGCCCAGGAGCCGAAGCGGGCGCAGGGCGCCCTCGAGCTGATCTGGCTGCTCCAGCAGTCCCTCTCGGAGATCTGCGGCCTGCCGTACGTCAGCCTGCAGCCCTCGGCGGGGTCGCACGGCGAGCTCGCAGGGCTGCTCCTGACCAGGGCCTATCACGCCGATCGCGGCGAGAAGCGGACCAAGGTCCTCACCCCGGACACCGCGCACGGCACCAATCCGGCGACGGTGACCATGGCCGGCTACGAGGTGGTGAAGCTCGCCTCCAATCAGCGTGGTGGGATCGAAATCGACGACCTGCGCTCCAAGACCGATGAGGACACGGCCTGCCTGATGCTGACCAACCCGAACACGCTGGGGCTGTTCGACGAGAACATCGAGGAGATCGCCTCGATCGTCCACGAGGCGGGGGGGACCCTCTACTACGACGGCGCCAACCTGAACGCGATCATGGGCCGCTCGCGCCCCGGCGACATGGGCTTCGACATCGTCCACGTCAACCTCCACAAGTCGTTCTCGCAGCCCCACGGTGGGGGTGGGCCCGGCGCCGGCCCGATCGCGGCGAGCGAGAGGATCGAGCCCTACCTGCCGCGGCCGCAGGTGGTGCGCCGGGAGCCGCCGAACGGCGGCGAGCCCTCGTTCGACCTCGACTACGAGCGGCCCAAGTCGATCGGCAGGTTACGCGGCTTCCAGGGGAACTTCGGCGTCTTCGTGCGCTCCTACGCCTACATCCTCAGCCTCGGCGGGGATGGCCTTCAGGAGACATCGGAGACCGCCGTCCTGAACGCCAACTACCTGCTGGCGAGGCTGCGCGAGGGCAAGGCGGGCACCTACGTGCCCGTCGCCTTCGATCGTCGCCCGATGCACGAGTTCGTCCTCTCCGGCGCTCCCGCGAAGAGGGAGCTCGGCATCAAGACACTGGACATAGCCAAGCGGCTGCTCGACTTCGGCATGCATCCGCCGACCGTCTACTTCCCGCTGTTGGTCGACGAAGCCCTGATGGTGGAGCCGACCGAGACCGAGACCCGCGAGACGCTCGACGCCTTCGCCGAGGCGATCGAATCGATCCTCGCCGAGGCTGGCGAGGACCCGGGGATCGCGCAGGGCGCGCCCTACACGACCCCGGTCCGACGCCTCGACGAGGTGGCGGCCAACCGCAACCCGGTCGTCCGCCAGCCTCTCTGAGCGGCTCTCCTGCCCGTCGGGGGTGGCGCCGAAGTGCGCACGTAGGCGTGCTCGTAGACGTCGACCGCCAGGACCGGGCACATCCCGTACAGGCTTCAGAGCGCCGGGAGGCATTCGCGCGGAGGTCGCCCTAGCCGGCGTCAAGCTCGCCGACCTCCGGGAGTTTCTGCTTCAGCGAGAGGACCGGCGCGAAGAGATC
>DATGDO010000012.1:0-8311 GCA_035310805.1 Solirubrobacterales bacterium | reverse complement strand
GGCGTAGGGCTCGCCGTAGGACTCGGCGATCTCGCGCTTCATCCGCTTCGCGAGGGCGGGGGAGGCACCGGCGGTCGAGATCGCGATCGCGAGCGGGCCGCTGCGCTCGATGGCGGGCAGGATGAAGTTGCAGAGCGGCGGCACGTCCACGACGTTGACCAGCATCGCCCGGCGCTCCCCGCCCTCGGAGACCGAGATGTTGACGTCGGTGTCGTTGGTCGCGGCGATCGCCAGGAAGGCGCCGTCGAGGTCCTCGTCACGAAATTCGCGGCGCTCCCAGGTGATCGAGCCCTCCTCGGCGTAGCTGGCGAGCTCGGCGACCGCCTCGGGCGCAACCAGGTGGACGTCGCCCTCGCAGAGCAGCAGCCCCTCGACCTTCTCGAGGCCGATGTCGCCGCCCCCGACCACCAGGCAGCGGCGGCCCTTGAGCTTCAGGCACGCCATGTACAGCGGGGTCTCGAGCATGTCCCGCACGCAGCTCTGGTCGCAGATCCCGCGACGGAACTGGCAGACGCACTCCTTGCCCTGGAAGGCCTGGGCCGGCATCGCGTACAGGTTAGAGAGCGCTCAGCGCCACCTGTTCGATGGCGCTAGGCGCCGGAGGCGAGGGTGGACTTCAGCCCCTCCTCGATCGTGCGCTCCGCCCGCCAGCCGAGGCGGTCCGCCGCCGCCCGCGTGTCGAGCACGGTGCGCTCCACCTCGCCCGCCCGCGCCGCCGCGAACTCGGGCTCGAAGTCATCGCGTCCGACCGAGTGCCCGACGCGCTCGACCAGATCGAGCACGCTGGTCTCGACGCCGGTGCCGACGTTGAGCGGACCGCGCTCCTCGCTCCCGCACGCCGCCAGCAGGGCGGCGACGACGTCGGCGACGTGGACGTAGTCCCGGGTCTGCTCGCCCGTGCCGAAGACCGTGGGCCGCCCGCCGTCGCGGGCGGCCTCGCAGAAGATCGCGACGACGCCGGCCTCGGTCGCCGGGTCCTGGCGTGGTCCATAGACGTTGCCCAGGCGCAGTGTCCCGGCCGAGAGCTCGCGCGTGCGCGCGTAGAGGTCCACGTACCCCTCGGCCGCCAGCTTGCTCTGCCCGTAGACCGAAAAGGGCTGGCAGCGCGCGCTCTCGGCGAAGGGGAGCTCGTCCTTCCGCTCGGCTCCCTCTCCATATATGGCACCGCCGGTGGAGGTGAAGACGAACCTGGAGGCGTCCGCGCGGCTGGCTGCCTCGAGGACGTTGACCGTGCCCACCACGTTGAGCCTCGCGTCGAACCCCGGGTCCGCCATCGAACGCCGGACGTCGATCTGCGCCGCTAGGTGAAAGACGCTCTCCGGGTCGAATCCGGCGATCGCATCGAAGGTCGCCCGCGCGTCCACGATGTCGAGCTCGGTGACGGCCACGCCGGACTCGAGAGCCGAGGCGAGGTTCTCGCGCTTGCCGCTCGAGAAGTCATCGAGCACGAGCACCTCGTCGCCGCGCTCGGCCAAGGCATCGACCAGGTGGGAGCCGATGAACCCTGCGCCGCCTGTCACCACGCATCTCACGCCGTAGAGCCTAAGGCGGTGACGGATGGGGGAGCTCGCCGCCACCTAACGGGCACACGAGTGCGAAATCTGGCAGGGCCGCGCGAACCCCCTGCTACGCTCGCCGACCGCATCGGCTAACAGAAGGGCGGGTTGCTCACGCTTCGCTTCGCTCGGGAGCAATCTCGCGTATCGCAGGGGGGCATTTCGGATCGCGGCTACCGTGGAGAGCCCTATATGCGACTGATCGTCACAGAGAAGAACAACAGCGCGAAGAAGATCGCTGAGATCCTCAGCGGCGGGACCGCCACCGAGGGCGCGTCCTACAAGACGCCGTATTACACCTGGGAGGGCCCCGACGGGCCCGAGATGACGATTGGCCTGAAGGGCCATGTCCTCAACCCCTCCTTCCCGGAGTCCTACGACAACTGGCAGGAGACGAATCCGCGCGACCTGATCGACGCCGAGCTGATCAAGGAGCCCACGGACAAGAACGTGGTCCGCGCCCTGAAGAAGGTCGCTGCGGGCGCCGCCGACATCGTGATCGCGACGGACTACGACCGCGAGGGCGAGCTGATCGGCTTGGAGGCGCTCCAGGAGATCGTCGAGGCCAACCCCGAGCTGGGCAGCCCCGAGGGGGTCAGCAAGGACGGGACGCCCGTCAAGCGCGCCCGCTACAGCGCGCTGACCAAGGACGAGATCGAGCGCGCCTTCAACAACCTCGACGACCTCTCGATGCCGCTCGCCAACGCCGGCGCCGCCCGCCAGGACATGGACCTGATCTGGGGCGCCACCCTGACGCGCGCCGTCTCGATGGCGACCAGGCGCTTCGGCTCGAACTTCCTCTCCGTCGGCCGGGTCCAGAGCCCGACCCTCGGCCTGATCGTGCAGCGCGAGCTCGAGCGACGCGCACACGTCCCCGAGCCCTTCTGGGAGGTGAGCGCCAGCTTCGCTCACCCCGACGGCAGCTTCAGGGCCGAGCACACCACCGACAAGTTCTGGAAGAAGGAGGAGGCCGAGGCCGCGGTCGCCAACTCGAAGACCCCCGGCACCGTCAAGGAGATCTCTGCCCGCAAGAGCACTCGCAAGCCGCCTGCGCCGCTCAACACGACCGCCTTCACCACCGACGCCTCCAGCCGCCTCGGGATCACGCCGTCGCGCGCGATGCGGATCGCCGAGGACCTCTACATGGACGGCTACATCTCCTACCCGCGAACCGACAACACCGTCTATCCGAAGTCGCTGGACACCAAGGAGCTGATCAACACCCTGGTCAGGATCGAGGACTTCAGCGCGGCCCAGTTCCTGCTCGATGGGCGCTCGCTGCAGCCGACCCGCGGCAAGAAGGAGACCACGGACCACCCGCCGATCTACCCGACCCAGGCCGTCAACCCGAAGCGGCTCGAGGCCCGCTCCGAGACCCACCGCCGGGTCTACGAGCTGGTCGCCCGCCGCTTCCTTGCCACCTTCTCGCCGCCGATGGTCACGGAATCCACCCGGGCCAACATCGAGACCGCCCCCGGGCAAGCTGGCCCGCAGAGCACGACTTCCAAGGATTCCGATCTGGGGGGCGAGACCTACTTCGTCCGCGGATCGGTCGTCCTCGACCCCGGCTTCGCGGCGATCTACACCTATGCGCGGTCCGCCGACACGGAGATCCCCAGGCTCGAGGAGGGCCAGGAGCTCACCCTCGAGGGGGTCGAGATGGAGGGCAAGGAGACGCCCCCGCCGCCGCGGATCAGCCAGGGCAAGCTGATCGAGCTGATGGAGGAGCGGGGCCTGGGGACCAAGGCGACGCGCGCCGACATCATCCAGAAGCTCTACGACCGCGGCTACGTCTTCGGCAATCCACCCGAGCCCTCGGAGACCGGGATTGCGATGTCGAAGGCGTTCGAGAGCTACGTGCCGCGGATGGCGACCCCGGAGATGACCGCCGAGATGGAGGCGGAGATGGACCAGATCGCGGCCGGGGAGATGTCGAAGGACCAGGTCCTCGCCGACAGCCGGGACATGCTGCGCTCGGCATTCGACGAGATGGGTGACGACGTCAAGACCGAGGACGAGGACGCCAAGTGGCGCAAGTTCGCCCGTGAGGTCTGGGCCGGGATGGACCAGGACCGCGTTCTCGGGCCCTGCATCGTCTGCCGGGAGGCGGGCCGCAAGCAGGAGGATGGCTCGCCCAACATGCTGCGGATCATCAAGGCGCGCAAGTCGGGCAAACGCTTCGTCGGCTGCTCGGGCTGGGACAGCGACAACCCCGACTCGCCCGACTCCTGCGATCAGACCTTCCCGCTCCCGCAGCGCGTTCGCGGCCTCTACAAGATCGAGGAGGTCTGCTCGGTCTGCGGCCGCACGCCGCGACTGCAGGTCGTCCCCTGGCGCGGGCGTCCCTGGAAGCTCTGCCTGAACGACGAGTGTCCCTCGATGGCGGAGATGAAGCGACGCCGCGAGGAGCGCGAGAGGGTCAAGGCAGCGAAGGAGGCTGCGGCCAAGGACGGCGAGGGCGTCGACGCCGATCCCGCCGAGGCCGCAAAGGAGGCCGAGAGGATCGCCGGCCGGGCATCCGCCACCAAGGTGAAGCGGGCCCGTAACGGGTCCGGCTCGCGCTCACGCGCGAAGTCGGGCAACGGCGCAGGCGCCAAGAGCCGCTCCCGCTCGAAGCCAGGCGCGCGCTGAGGGCGCTCGCCGCCGGGCCCGGCGGTTAGCCTGGCACGCGATGTTCATCTCGCTCGAGGGAATCGACGGCTCCGGCAAGACCACCCAGGCGAAGCTGCTCGCCAAGGCGCTCGGCGACGACGTCGTGCTGGTGCGAGAGCCGGGCGGCACCGAGACGGGTGAGCGGATCCGCCAGGTGCTGAAGGACCCCGATCTCGAGCTGGACCCGCTGGCCGAGCTGCTGCTCTTCTGCGCCGCTCGCGCCGAGCTGGTCGCGCAGGTCCTCGGGCCGGCCCGCGATGCGGGCCGCGCCGTGGTCTGCGACCGCTTCAGCGACTCGAGCGTCGCCTACCAGGGCGTCGCCCGCGGGCTGGGGGCCGAGCGGGTCGAGGAGATCTGCGACCTCGCCACCGGCGGGGTCTGGCCCGACCTCACCCTGCTCCTCCGCATCGCTCCGGATCGCGCGGCGGAGCGGATCGGACGGCGGAGGGCCGACCGCTTCGAGGAGGAGGGCGTCGAGCTGCAGCGTCGGGTGGCCGAGGGCTACGACGAGGTGGCGCGGCGCCATCCGGACAGGGTGCGGGTGATCGACGCGGACGCCGATCGCGACGGGGTCCACGCCGCGGTGCTCGCCGAGGTCCAGGCGTCGATGCGAGGGCGCTCCGCGGGAGCCATGCGAGGGCGCTCCGCAGGAGCGACCCGTTAGGTGACGGTGACGGTGAAGATGGAGGCGGCGGCTGGCGGTCCGCCCGTTCCTGCCGCGCTCGCCGAGGCGACCCGCAATCAGCCGCGCGCGCGAGCCGCGCTGGCGGCGGCCCTCGCCTTTCCGGGGCACGCCTACATCTTTCGCGGCCCGCGAGGATCCGGCAAGGGCACGGCCGCCCGCGCCTTCGCCGCCGAGCTGCTCGCCGAGGGGGCGCCGGACCCCGACGACGCCCGGCGCCGCGTGCTCCTCGATCCCTCGCCACACCCGGATCTGGCCTGGCTTCGGCCCCCCGGCGCCCAGCACCTCGTCGAGGACGTCAGGGAGTCGGTGATCAGGGCTTCAAGCCTCAGCCCCGCCGAGGGAGGGCGCCGCGTCTTCGTGATCGAGGAAGCCGAGGACCTTCGTGACGAGAGCCAGAACGCGCTGCTCAAGACGCTCGAGGAGCCGGCCTCGTTCGCGCACCTGATCCTGATCTGCTCCGAGCCGGAGCAGCTCGCCGAGACGATCCTCTCGCGCTGCACGCCGATCGAGTTCGCTCCCCTGGCGCCGGACGCTGTGCTCGAGGCCCTCGGGGGGAGCGAGCGGGCGGCCGCCGCGGCCCGCCTCAGTGGAGGCGACATGGAGCTCGCCCGCCGGCTTCTCGGCGAGGGAGGCACCGCCCTCAGGGTCACGGCCGAGGCGGCCGCGCGAGCCGCACGCTCGGCGGATCCCTCCCCTGAGCCCTGGCGCGAGCTGCTCGACGCCGCCGGGCAGGCCGGCGAGGAGGCCGGCGCCGAGGAGGAGCGCAGGCTCACCGAGGAGGCCGAGGCGACTGCCCGGCACGGCCGCAAGGGGAAGCTGACCCGGGAGGCGACCGAGCAGGTGAGGCGTACGGAGCGCCGCGCGCGCACCCAGACCCTCGATCTCGGTCTGGCGCTCTGCTGTGCCTGGTACCGGGACCTGGCGGCCGTCGCCTCGGGGGCCAGCGACGTCGTCCTCAACGCCGACCGCCTCGAGCAGCTCGCCGAGGACGCGGCGGGCCTCGACCCCGCCAGCGCCCGGCGCGCCGTCGAATGGGTGCTCGATACTCGACGGCGCCTGCGGGTGAACGTCTCGGAGGAGCTCGCCCTCGAGGTCCTCTGGCTTCGCCTGGCCGCCGCCCTCTCCGGCTGAGCTGCGGCGGCGCAGCGCGCCCGCACGGATGTGAGCAAGCGGCAACAATCTGACGGACATGGCAGATCGCACCCCCAGGGGCATGAGGGGCGGGGAGAGAGGACGTCGCATCCCGATGCGGCTCTGGCTCGGCGCTGCCTTCGCCGGCGTCTCGCTGGTCACCGCCGCCTCTGTCTACGTCTTCGTCGATGACTCCTCGGGGCGCACCTTGCAGAGCCAGTCCGCCGACCTCGCGGTCGGCAGGACCTCGGGCCTCGCCGACGAACTCGGCAAGGCCGGCAAGCGCCACGCCGCCAACGTCCTCGCGCAGGCGAGCACCGGCAACTTCGAGGCCTGGGCGCTGAACCGGCACGGGAACCCGTTCGCACCCGGGCAGGACCTCGGCGCTCTCGCCGCGGTCCCGCAGGAGCAGGAGGCCGTGCGCGTCGCGCTCGGCGGTCGCCTCTACCGGGCGAGCCTCCCCGGGAACGTGACGGTCGCGGCGACGCCCATCTCCGGCAAGAAATACGTGCGCGGCGCGGTGATCGTGCGGGCCGAGCCGCCACCCGCCCTGACCAGGGCGTTCGACCAGCTCCGCGGCGACCGGCTGCGCGCGCTGCTGATCGCGATCGCTATCGGCGTCCTCGTCGGCTTCCTGGTCTCGTCGCTGATCGCGATCCGGGTGAAGCGGCTGGCGCGGGCCGCGGAGCAGATGGCGGCCGGGCGCTTCGAGGTCCCGCTGCCCCCGGGCGGCGGTGACGAGATCGGCGACCTGACCCGCTCGCTCGACTCGATGCGCAAGGAGCTGCGCGAGACCTTCGGCATGCTCGCCACCGAGCGCGACCGGCTCTCGGCGATCTTCGACGGTCTCACCGAGGCGGTGATCGTGGTCGGGGAGGATGGCGCCGTCCGCTTCACCAACCCCGCCGCCGGCCGCCTCGTGCGTGACGGGCAGCCCGCCTCCGCGTTGGTTCCTTCTCTGAGGCGCGCCGCGGAGCGCGGCTCCGACGAGATCCCGGTGCTCCCGATCGACGGCCGGGTCTACGGCGTTCAGGCCCGCCGGGTCCCCGCTGAGCACGCGGTCCTGGTCGTGGTCCGGGACCGCACCGAGGAGCTCAAGCGCGAGGAGGCGGAGCGCGAATTCGTCTCCAACGCGGCGCACGAGCTGCGCAATCCGCTCGCCGGGATCATGAGCGGAATCGAGGTGCTGCGGGGCGGTGCCAAGGACGACCCCGATGACCGCGACCGCTTCCTCGCCCGCCTCGCCGTCGACGCCGAGAGGATGACCCGGCTGACGCAGTCGCTGCTCACGCTGGCGCGGGTCGAGGCGGCCGGCGAGCGGGACCCCGCCCAGGTGGTCGACGTCTCGATCGCGGCCGACGAGGCGGCCGAGGCCGTCAGCGCCCCCGAGGGCGTCGAGATGCGCGCCGAGGTCGAGGCCGACCTGGTCGCGGAGGGAGATCCCGTCCTCGTCCGCCAGGTGATGATCGGGCTGCTCACCAACGCCTGCGCGCACACGCCCCCGCCCGGCACGGTTACCCTTCGCGCGGCCCGCGGGGAGGAGAAGACCGTTTTGATCGAGGTGCACGACACAGGCAAGGGCATCCCCGCCGAGGAGCAGGACCGCGTCTTCGAGCGCTTCTACAGGGGGTCCGCGACGCTCGAGGGCGAGGGCTTCGGGCTCGGGCTCTCGATCGCCAAGCGGATGGTCGACGTGATGGGCGGTGAGATAGGAGTGCGCTCGGAGCCCGGACAGGGGACCACCTTCTGGGTGCGCCTGCGAGCGGCCAAGCCGACCCCGACGCCCGTCGCATGAACCCCCTGCCTCCCGCCTCCAGCCGCATCCTCGTGGTGGACGACGAGCTCTCCGTCCGCGAGTCGGTGGGTTACGCGCTCGAGCAGGAGGGCTTCGACGTCACCCTGGCGGCGAACGGTGAGGAGGCCGAGGACCGGATCTCCGGCGACCACTTCGACCTGCTGATCCTGGACATCATGATGCCGGGCAAGAGCGGGCTCGACATCTGCCGGGAGGTCCGCGCCCACAGCCCCGTTCCGATCATCCTGCTGACGGCCAAGGACGCGGAGGTCGACAAGGTCGTGGGGCTCGAGGTCGGCGCCGACGACTACGTGACGAAGCCCTTCTCGGTGCGCGAGCTGCTCGGCAGGGTTCGCGCGCAGCTGCGGCGCCGCGAGCTCGATCGCTCGACCGGGGCCGAGGGCACCGCGATCGAGGCGGGACCCGTCTCGATCGACCTGGCCAGGCATCTGGTGACCGTCAGGGGGGAGCCGATCAATCTGACCCGCTCCG
>DATGDO010000011.1:0-35221 GCA_035310805.1 Solirubrobacterales bacterium | reverse complement strand
AGCTGCCGCGCATACGGGGTCAGCAGCACCTCGGCGCGCTGGTTCTCGCTCACGAAGAGCGCAGACATCGGAGGCGACTGGCATCCCCGGGAACCGTGCTCGCAGCACTTCTCGTCGCCAGGGGTCGGACTCGCACATGAGCAGATGCCGGAAGCCTGCTCGCCGCAGTCCGGCGTCGAGTCCGCCGATCCCCGAGAAGAGGCTGACGCAGGTTGGCTCATTCACCACACCCTCGATCCGAAGGAGAGGAGGGAGCGGGCGGCTTTTACGGGTCGCGGCCGGGAGTGGCTACCCGACTGTGCCGTCTCGCGTTGCCCGAGGGGACCACCAGGCCGCTCCCCATCCACTCTAGGGTTCGCTGCCTGCGCCGCCCCTACCCGTGGTAGCTCGTCAAGACTCAGCGCAGCCCGCAGTGCGCGGCGGTCCCCCATTCCCGCCAGGAGCCACCGCCAGCGCGCCAGATCACGAACGCCCTGAAGTACTGCTCGCGCGGTGACCACTGCCACGGCTCGCCGCGGCCGCCGGCGCGATTCCAGGTCGACTGCAGGAACTGCATGCCGCCCGCGTAGGGGGACGGATGGCCGCGCCAGTCGATCCAGCGCCGGTGCCAGTCGACCGACTCGTGCAGGTGGATGCAGACGGCTCCGCGCATCCAGGAGCGGTCGGGCCGCCAGCGCTTCGCGGCCGAGCTCGTGGGCCAGGCGGGTGCGGATCGCGCGATCGTCGCGCGGCTCGAAGCTCCGGCAGCGGCGCCCGCACGACATGCACTCGCCGTCGCGGTGGTGCCAGGTGCGCGGGTGAAGGCAATAGGGGTTGGCGCAGAGGTCGTGGACGTCGCCCCGGCTAGCAAGGTGAGCGTCGCGAGCATGGTCATCACGAAGGCGCAGCATCTGAGTCTCAGAAGCCCTTTCCTTTCGCGGGGGTCGCGCCCGGATCCACCGAGCGCCGGACGATGGCCGCGTATCGCGCGGGCGAGAGGCGGCCTTGCAGTAGGCGGATGAAGGCGCGGGACGGCATCCCCTTTCGCGTCATCACCGCGTCATCACGGAATGCGTCTTCCGCTACGTCCTCTACGTCCCCTACCGACGCAGCCATGCGGGTTCCCGCATCACTGCTAGGGGCCGCCGTCTTGGGGCTAATAGGCTCCTTCGAGGGTTCGAATCCCTCCTTCTCCGCTCTATGAGCCGTTTCTGCCTCCCGAGCGAGAACGGGCAGGGCCTTCGCGTCATCACCGAGATAGCACGACATGTCCCGCGTCATCACGCGAGCACCCCCGCCCACTCGTCGGCCTGAACCTCGCGCGGGTCCTCGAGGATCCAGGAGTAGACGTCCATCGTGATCGACGGCTTCGACTGGCCGAGCCGATCGGCGACCGCGCGCCACTCCCATCCCGGTCGATGCTCCAGCGGGTCGCCTACCGGGTCGTCGCCGTGGTGATGCCAGAGCGACGCGCGGCGGTCGCGCAGGTCCTTCGGAGTGAAGTGCGGGATCTCCGCCGTGGAGCAGGCCGCCGCGATCCACGTTCGCATCAGCCGCTCGCTGACCGCGGGGAAGACCCGGCCGAGCGGATCTCGATCCTCGGGCGCCAGCAGACAGCCGATGTAAATCATGACCCACATCGGCAGCTCGACCCAGCGCGGCCGCCTCGTCTTCACCGTCTCGCGCCTGAGCCGGAAGCGGCAGCCCGGCACGTCGACGTCGCCCCACTGGAGCTTCGCGAGCTCGCCGACCCGCATCCCCGTCAGCTCGAGCACGACGAATGGCAGCAGCGCCTTCCGACTGAGCGCATTCGCAATGGCGAGAACGTGATCGTGTGCCGGCGGGTGCTTCTCCGCCTGCACGATCCTGGGCAGCTTGACCGAGCGATGCCGGCCCGGGTTCGGCTCCACGCCGAGGTCGTCGAGGAACTGGCAGATGACGCCGTGGTAGGTGTGTACGGTGCGCGGCGAGAGCGCCGCATTCGACTTCACGAGCGCGTTGAAGTCGGCGGGCATCAGCGTCAGCGGGTCGCGCTTGCCGAGCAGCTGCTTCGCCCACTTGATCGCGCTGCCGCGGTTGCTGTTCGGCTTGACGGAGCGCTCGTGCTCCTCGAGCCAGGCGTCGAGCGCGGGCCCGAGCCGCGTGTGCGCCTGGGGCGCGGCGAGCCTTGCCAGCTCCGTCTGTGGATCCTGGCCGCCAGCCAGCCAGCCGGCGACGAGCGCCAGGCGGATCTTCGCCTCTCGCTCGGTCTTGAAGCTGCCAGCCGAGCGGATGGAGGAATCGCGGCCCCTGCGCCTGTAGAGGACCTGGAAGGACGTCCTGGCCTTCGGCGTCCGGCGCGACGGGCCGACCGTGCGCCTGTTGATCCAGGCGCTGCTCATGCCGCGTTCTCCGTGGAGGCATCGAGCCACGCCTGCACGTCCTCGCGGTAGACGTAGAGCTTGCGGCCCCCGGCGGGTCGGACAACGCGCGCGCGGTTCTCGCCGATCCAGCGAATGCAGCGATCGGCTGTGCCCTCGCTGATCCCAAGCTCTTCGCGGATCTGGCGACAATCCATCAGCAGCCCACCCTCCGGCAGGGCCTGCGGCGACTCGCTCACTCCCGCTCCCCCTCGCCTGCTGGCTCGGCCCGTTGCTCGGAGAGGGCGTCCAGGGCTACGGTCACGCACCTGTCGATGAAGGGAGCACTCGCGGTCAAGCCCCGGGTGGCCTCCGCCTTCGCGTTCCTGAGTGCCGTCCCTGCCTGCTCGATCCGCAGCTCCGCCTCTTCCAGCCGAGCGGAGAGCCAGTCGATGTGGGAGACGATCCGCTGAATCTCTGCCCCGGCCCCCGGGGGATACGCGGCCGCGCATCTGCGAAGATCCGCCAGCCGCTCCTCGCTCAGCCGCTCATTTCCCACGACTAGGCCCCCTTGGCGGCGAAGTAGCGATCTACGGCTGCCGCGATGCTCCCACGTCTCGCGTGGGTGGGTCAGCGCTCGCACCTCTCCTGGATCAGGCACGCCGAGCCTCCCGGTAGTCCTCATCGGGTGCGTCGATCGGATGTCGCAGCGACTCGACCACTGCCACGATCAGGACGGCGAGCCACAGGATCGCGAGCGCGAGAGCGACTGCGGCTACGGCGGGGTCGGGGGTCATGCGGTCACAGCCTTTCGGCCACCCATGCCTCGAAGACCGGACGCAGCGCCTCGGTGTGCTCACAGACGAGCTGCACGGCGGCCGTGAAGCCCTCGTCCTGCCAGTCGATCCGCAGTGCCTTCTCCGCCCATGCCTTCGCCGAGGGCGAGGCGACCGCCTCGGCGATCGTCTTGCCTTGGTTCGGACCAAGCGGGAAGGTCAGCTTCAGCGCGACCGCGAGCTGCTCGTCGAGCGAGGGCGCCTGGAAGGGCTGTGCGTCGATCGGCTGGTCCTCATCAGGTGCCGGGGAGGCCTCGGAGGCCGCCGTGGGGCCGGCCTCCGCGCCCAGAGCCTCCCCGGCTCGTGGGGAACGTGATCTCGGGCCGCCGGCGGCCCACGCGGCGAGTGCGTTGCCAACGCTCTCATCGAGCTGGCGGTCGAGGGGGATCATGTCCCGGTGGCGACCCTCGAGCTTGATCGGGACGGGCACGCCCGGATTCGCCTGCAGTAGGAGCAGGCTGATCGTCGCCTCGAAGGGCAGGCGCTTCTCGACGATCGGCACCCAGCCCTGCGCGCCGATCAGCGACTGCTTCGCGCGCACGACGGTCTTGCCGTCCTCCTTGACCATCTCGACCTTGTCCTCGGCGCGCAGGCAGAGGATCACGTGCGCGGGCGAGCGGAGCAGCGTCTGCACGAAGCGCTTGTGCCGCTGCTTGGGCGCGATCCACGAGGCCATGCGAGCGCTGTCCTTACGGCCCATGCGCTCGAACTCCTCGGCCTGGAGGTCGAGCACGCCGCCGACGCCTTCCCACTCGTGCGAGCCAGAGTCGATGGCGAGCACCGGGAGCTTCATCTTGTCGCCCAGCTTGACGGCCTCGATGTAGCGCTCCGGCGAGAAAGGCTCGTCGAGTGCCAGGTGCTTGAAGCGGTAGTCGTCGGCCTTGTGCAGAGCGCGGCCGTTCTCGGTATCGATGACGCCGAAGACCTTCCCGCCGGCGAGGCCGGTCGCGAGCCGCATCGCGCTCTCGGTCTTGCCGGAGCCGCTGCCGCCGGCGAGCAAGATCAGGAGGCCGACGTCCTTGCGGACCGCGTCTCGAAACTCGAAGGTCACGCTGCCGTTTCCTGTCGCTCCATCCAGCGCGCTTCCTCCCAGGCGGGAAGCTGCGCGTAGGCCACCTGTGTCGGATACCCCGGCCAGTCGTTCGCCTCCAGGCACTCGCGCCAAAGCGTGATCGCGCGCTGCACCTTGCGCTCAGCGAGCGCGAGCGCGTCCACGCCGAGGCTGACGACAGAGAGCGCGTAGGGCGGGTGCGTCTCGATCACGACGAAGCGGAAGTCCGGCTCGGCGCCTGTGAGCGCGCGCACGGCGCGGCGGTAGAAGGCGACCTGCATGTCGGCGCCGATGTCGAAGAGCCGGCGCGACCACATCTCCGGACTTGCCGAGCCAGCCGTCGTCTTGAGGTCGTCGATCGCACGCAGGTCGTCGCGCAGCCAGTCGAGCCGGGCTCGGCAGAGCACGCCCTCGTCCTCCCAAACCAGCGTCTGCTCGGGCTTGCCGTCGGTGAGGAGCGGCGGCTGCGCATCCACGAGCGCGAGTTGTTGGACGGCCGCTTTGACCATCGCGTCGACCGTCGCCGCGTCCTTCGCGAGTAACGGCAGCAGGCCCGCAGCGCGCACCGCGTCTCGCGCCTCGCGGGCGGCGACCGTCTTGAAGTCCGGGAAGTCGAGCTCGACGACGAACGAACGGCCTTCCAGGAGAAGCTGATGCGCGGCGGTGCCGATGTCGAAGCGCGTCTCCTCGCGCGGCTGGAAATTCGGGTTGCGCGGGTGCTGCGTCCAGGCGTGCAGCGGTGAGGCCGAGACGAGCGCATGCGCGATGTGGGCCGAAAGCGACGGGCGCTCGCAGGGGTCGGCATGGTAGTCGTCCGCCCCGAGCGCGTGGATGCCAGCGGCGAGAGTCACAGGTGCGCCGCCTGGTCTTCGATCATTCGGTGGACCCCTTGCGCGTGCGCGAGCAGCGCCTCGCCGGCGGCGACCGGGCGACGATCCTCGCCGCCTTCGAGTCCCGTGAACGGGCAGATCGCAGAGAGGATGCGGGAGAAGCGATCCATGCTCCCGGCGGGCACGCGGGTGACGAGGAAGACGTCGGCCTCCCTCTCGAGTGCCGTGGTCTCAGGGACCGCGCTCATGCCGCGTCCCGGAAGAGGTCGAGTTGACGCTCGAAGGGAGCAGAGGCGGGGACGTCGTCGACGCGGCCAAGGACGCGTTCGCGATCCAGTGCCCCGCTTGCCCCCTCCGAAGGCTGGGCAGGGACGCTCAGCGCTGCCGCCTGGCTCGGACCGGCGGCAGCGCTCGGCGCCTCGCCCGAGCGGTTCCAGCGATAGAAGTAGCGGGCGTCCCGGCCACGCCTGCCCTCGCAGCGGGACTCGATGGCGTAGCCGTGGCGCCGCAGCTCGTTCACGCGGCTGTGCACCACCATGCCGAGCCCGTACAGGCTCAGCGACTCATGCCACTCGCCGTCCGAGAGCGCGTCGAGCAGGCGAGCGTTGTCCGAGCCGGGGATCATCAGCGCGTCACGATCACCGTCGGGCTTCCGTCGTAATCGATCCCCACAGCTGCGCAGGCGCCATCGTCGTCGATCGGCGGCGGGAGGGCAGGTGTGTCGCGGCCCTCGCGCGCGGCGCTGCTCGCCTGCTGCGCCCACCAGAGCCACTGCATCGCATTCGCCAGCTGCGCGGTGTCGCACAGGCGCTTATTCGCGTTGCGGATGAACAGGTCGGTGTTGTCCCGCTGCGCCTGCTTCTGCCCTTTCTCGAGCGCGGTCACGCGCGTCTCGAGCTTCTTCACACGCGGGCCCCATGAATCGCCAGCGCTCGCGCCGGCGGCGAAGACGAGCGCGGCGACGAGTGCGGCCGCGACCTGCTTCATAGCGTCTCGCCCTTCAGGAGCACGAGCGAACGCTCGAGCCTCTCGACGCGCTCGCGGTGGATGCGGCAGAAGCCTTCCTCGCTGACGATCAGATTCAGGTCGGCGCCGTCGAAGCGCTGACGCTCGATCCCAAGCTCAGCCTCGAGCTCGGCGATGATCTCGCTGCGCATCTCGTCCTGCTGCGGCTGCGGTGCAAGCGCAAGCCACCAGTAGGGATTGCGACGAACAAGGGAGGCGGCGGCGATCACCGGCGCGCGCTCCCCTCAAGCCGCTTCTCGAGACGGGCCAGTCTCTCCGCCTGCCGCGCTCGTTCGAGCTGCAGCCGTCGGAGAAGATCCTCGAAAGGGGTCGGCCTCTGCCTCCTTGGACAGAGGCTCGTCAGCGTCGGTGTAGAAGAACTCGATCGCCCGGCCGGTCACCGCAGCGATGGCCGCGACCACGCCGTCACGCGGCGCGTTCTCGCCCTTCTCCCATCGAAGGACGCCGCGGTCCGTCGCCTTGATGTGTCCGCCCGTCTGCCGCCTGATGGCATAGGCCAAGTCGCTGCGCGACATGTCGGCATTGAGTCGGGCCTCGGTGATGCGCTCTGGGATCAACATGTCAGACGCCACATTAGTCCGGCAGAAATGTCCTGTCAAGTATGACGGGCAGACATGTTGCTCGGGCAGACCTAGGCTCCTCTTGATGCCCGGCGAACACGTCGTCTTGCGGCTCACCCTTGAACGCCTCGGCCAGCCCGGGCCGACCGATCTCGCGCGGCTCGTAAAGCTCGAGGGCCAGCACGCCCCCAAGCGAGCCGAACGATGGCTCAGCGGCGCTGCCCGCCCGAACTTTGAGGCAGCACTCCTGATGCTCGACTCGGCTGGCCTACTTCAAGCGGAGGCGGTCGGCGCACTTCATGGCCTGAACGAACTCGGCGCAGCCGAGCGTGTCGCCGAGATGCGTGCTGCGGCTAGCGAACGAGTCGAAGCCGCGAAGCACGCTCGGCAGGTGCGGGATGCAGAAGATAAGGCTCGCGCTCGCGAAGCAGCGCCAGCTCGAGGGCGGCGCGCTGCGGGGGGAGGCGCGTGAGCGCCTCCAGTTCTTCCGCGATCCGCGCCAGCCGCGCCAACATGGCGGTGATGTCTGCGTACGGCACCGTTCCCCCTACCTTCGAGCGTTTTCTACCATGTTGACAGAGGTCATGCCCATCCCTCGGTTGAGGGAGATCGCAGTTATCAAGAGGTCGGAGCGATGACGTACCGAGGCATCGTCGCCGCGCTCGTGCTCGCGCTCGCCGCCACCAATGCAAGCGCTGCGGCACGGCCGGTGGCGAGCGAGACGAACACCGGGCGGGGCGCGGCCGTCATTGCGATCGTCCCGCTCGCGCAGACGAAGACATGGCGCGTGGTCGTCACAACGAAGCCGACACGGCTACCCGTGCTCATCCAGACGAGCGGCCGCAAGAGCCGGGGATGGACGCCGGTCTCCTTTTTCGTCCGCTGTGCTAGGCCGTGCCCGCTCTCCGTGACCGCTCAGCTATGGGTTCTGCCGGGAACGCGCATCCTGGCGAGCGGGCGCATCACGGCGTCGATCTACCGCTCCTGACGTTACTACTGCTAGCGGAGGTCGATCCAGGGCGCGTCGACGAGCTTCTTCTTTCTCCCGAAGAGCGCGAGCAGAACGTGGGGGATCCAGAGCGGAGCCAGCACGACGCCTAGAAGCACTTGGCCGATCTTTCGCACGGTTCCGAGTCTACAGAACGACAACAGAGGGCCCCCCGCCGGAGCGAGGGGCCCTCACGCCGCCCCGGGAGGAGAGCGGGATTCGAGATGCAGGATGCTCAGGTGCGCCAGGAGCGCCACCACTTGTCGAGCGCGAGCAGCAGCGGCGGGACGGCGGCGCCGACCCAGGGCCACCACTGCTCGCCCACGAAGTCGCGGAACTCCTGCGAGCCAGCGGCGGGGATGGCCGCGCCGATCAACAGCGCGACCAGGGCGCGCGCAGCGCGCAGGAGGATCGACTTTCGCTTGGGGTCCATTCGGGTGCTCCTTTCGCGAGGGGGTTCAGCGTGCGAGCTGCGGGACGGCTGAGTCCGGCAGGTTCTCGGGCTGCCAGAAGCCGCGCGGCCTCGAGATCGGCAGGCGCCGGTACTCGGCGATCGCAGCGCCGAAGTCGACGCCGGCCTTCGGGTAGGCGCCGAACATCGGCACGACCTGATTGCGCGGGATGGCCGCGAAGCCCTCGTCCATGTTCTCGATCGTCAGGCCGCCGTCGTCGTTCGGGTAGACCTCGGGCGCGAGCGCGGAACCCGGCACCGAGAGCAGCGTCTGGTAGTTGCAGGGCCGCGTCCAGCCGTAGTCGGACATGACCTGCCAGAGCAGCGGCCCCGAGCCGAGCGCCTTCCAGCGCGCGACGAAGGGCGCCGAGACCTTGTCGCCGTCCGGACCCTCGATGCAAAACTCGGGGTTCGGGCTGATGATGTCGAGGCCGAAGCGCTTGGCGAGATCCTTCGCCTGGTCGGCGAAGCGCGCCGGGTCAGAGAGCAGCGGCCCCTGCCAGGGCATCCAGCCGCCGACGTAGTCGACGACCTGCCGGATCGCGCCCATGCGCTCGGCGAGCAGGCGGCAGTTCGTCTCGGCGTGCTCGCCGTCGTTCGCGAGCAGCACGAGCAGCGTCCTGCACTCGAGCTGCTCGGCGTGATGGCGCAGCTTCTCGACCGGGTAGTCCGAGAGCTTGACCGGCGCGAGGAAGGAGCAGGTGATCGCCACGTCCGGGATGCGGTGAAACTCCTGGTGCAGGCGGTCGGCCAGCTGCCGGGCCCACTTCGGCACGGGCGTCGTGAACGCGGGCTTGACGGTCTTCCCCTCGAAGGTCTCGCGGCCGTCGTAGAGGATGCGCCAGTCGATCCAGGCGAAGGCCATCCAGTCGGCCTTGGTCAACGTGACCGGCGCCTTCGCGCCGCCGGGCATCGCCCGATGGAGTCGGTAGGCCGCCTCGAACCAGGCGGGCTGAGTCGTGCGCCAGGTGATCATGTGATTACCCCCAGTGCCAGCCGACGAGGATCAGGACGGGTGCCCAGGCGTACTTGATGCCGGCGGTCAGAAAGGCGTCGAACTTGCCCCACAGCCAGCGGAGCGGCGCGACCCTGACCTCGCGGACGGCGGCCGCGACCTTCTCCTGCTCGGCCGCGCGCTCGAGCATCTGCGGCGCCGGGCAGCCCGGGAAGGGGCACGCCTTCGGGTTGCGGACCTCCTCGAGCACGGCCTGCATCGTGTTGAAGACGCCCTTCACGTCCGTCTTGACGACGCCGATCTCGCGGTAGACCCCCTTGAGCTTCTCGTCGAAGACCTCGCCGAGCGCGTCGAGCTCGAAGTGCGTCACCGGCGTGCCGTTGCGCGCGCGGGCCATCAGGCGGCCCTCCGGATTCGGATGCCGCCCGGGAACCGCTTCGCCCAGGACGACTGCTTGCCGAGCCAGGCCAGCACCTTCGAGCGTCGATTCCGGTAGACGACGACGCTCTTGCCGCTCTGGCTCGTGAGGACCTCCCACAGCGGCGGCTTGGGCGGCGCCGGCGCGGGCTTCGGCTTCGAGTGCAGGCTCGGGTGCCTGATGAAGCAGCGGGCCTCTGCGATCGGCCTGGTGCACAGCATCACGCGGTCGGAGACGTTGCCGTCGATCGTTGTCACGAGGCCCGTCTTCGCGTCGTAGCTCCTGACGATCGAGGCGTGGCCGTCGCCGATGTTCCAGACGGCGACGTCGGCCGGCTTGGGCAGCTTGTGCGCCCAGCCAGCCTGTGTGCCGCGATCTCCGAAGTCGTAGGCGCCGGCGGTCTTCCAGGGCCAGGAGAGGCCGCACTCGTCGAAGACGCGCTGCACGAAGGCGACGCACCAGTACGCCTTGCCCTTCGGGATCGCCTTGAACTTGAGCCAGGTGTGCTTGAAGCACTCCCTGACGAAAGAGCCGTCGTTCGAGCCCATCGGCTCCTCGTGGTTGCCGATGTAGGCGCTGGCATGGACCAGCACCGCGTCGGCGGGCGAGACAGGCATGGTGGCCTCCGGGGGGACGTGGAGGATCAGCGGGCCGCGTAGTGCGCTGCGACCTGGTCTGGGGTGAGAGCGGCGTTGAACACCGCAATCTCGTCGAGCGTGCAGGCTATGAACTCCGTCCCTGTTCCTGGCAACACCATCACGACGCCGAACATCTGCGAGCTGAGGCTTGCGGTTCCGACCACGTCTAGGAGAGCTGGCGCGGCCTGTTGGCGGTAGTTCATGGCCAGCGTCGTCGTGTTGTTGATGGTGAAGGTGTTGCGCTCCCAGGCCTCTGTGCCGCCGACGGTCTCCGACCACGTCGCCGGCGTCGTGCCGGACTTCACCTGCGCGGAGAAGAAAGCCAGGATGAGGCTCTTCTGAACGCTCGGGAGCACGTTCCCCGGATCGCAGGTTGTCCCGCCGTCCTGGTACACCCGCGACACGTCACCTGTGAAGGTCAGCAGCGGCTCGACCCCCGAGACGCGCGCGATGCCGAGCGCGTAGTAGCCGATCTGGCTACCAGTCCAGTGGTAGGTCGCGGGCTCGCTTGATCCAGCCACCTTCCAGTAGATCGACGTCTTCGTGTGCGTGTCGGACTCGACGAGCGTCCAGCCGGCGGGGACGCCGGTGATCGTCGCGCCGTTCGGCGAATCCGTCGCCACCTGCGCGATCAGCAGATCGCCCGCCGCCGTGCCCGACGGCTTGGCACACCAGAGGTCTGTCGTCCGGTTGCCGTCGTCGTCTCCCGGCCCGACCGCGACGCTCGCCACGGTCGGCGCTGTCGTGACGGCGAACGTCTTGGCAATGGCGAGGGGCATCTTCGAGTCTTCGACGCCTCCCGAGTAGGCCGCGGTTGCGTCGTCTTCGCTGTCGAGGTAGATGATCAGCGAAGCGCCGTCGTAGACGCAGGCGACGTGGTAGGGCGTGTCGGTTGAGAGCGCCGTCGCCGAGGTCACGCTGCCGGTCGTCGCACCGTTCTTCACCGTGAAGATCAGATGCCCGGTCGAGTCCAGCTGCAGTAGGTAGGAACCGCGCTTCGAGATCAGATCGCGCGTCGCAGCCGGGAGCGCGGGCAACTCGAGCAGGAAGGAGAGGCTGAGTTCGCCCGTGATCGAGAGCGACTCCGAATCCAGGATGACGCCCGACTGCGTGCTGCCATCGAAGGACTCTGCTTCGTCGCCATCCGTGGTGAGGCCGTCGACCGACGTCACCGCGCCGAGCATCGCGCCGTCGTTGCCATAGGCCGAGCGGTCGCGGAGCGGATCGGGCGAGGCCATCCGGTAGTAGGCGACCACGCCGGGGGTAGCGATGACGCTCGTGAAGTAGCTCGCCGCGAAGACGGGCGTGAGCGAGAAGGTGACTCGGTAGACCTCGGGCGCGAGCTCATCCCAGGCGATGCTCTCGATCCAGTAGTGCTCGTCGAGCGCAGAGCCATCCTCGGGCGTCGCCTTGATTCGCACGCGGTCGGAGATTTCGCGCTCGAGCAGCGAGATCCACTCCGCGTCTGTGCTCTCCTGTGAGAGCATGAAGCTGACGCTCTGGATGCGATCGACGGGCCAGGCCGTGCGGGAGACGAGCGTCGCAGCCACGCCCGCCGCGCCATCGGCAGCGAGGTAGGTCGTCCGCGAGCCCGGGCGCTCGCGAAACAGCCTGATCGACGCGTCGTCCCTGGCCGTCTCGGCGTTGCCATCGGCCGCAGCCACAGACCAGGAGTTGATGAGGCGGTCCTTGCCTGGCGCGGTGACGATCGAGCTGTAGACGTTGTCGCCAGGACCGCTAGCCCCATCCACCCATGTCGCCTGCACGACGGTCGAACGCGCGGCGGCGAAGCGGTGATCCTTGTCGTGGCTCGTGATCTCGCCATCGCCGTCGCAAAAAGCGATACCGCCTTCACCGTCGACGATCGTCTGCAGCGGGTCGAGGGCCTTGGCCTTGTCGAGGCTGATCGGCTCGCAGGTATAGCCGCCGGGGTCGAGATGTCGCGCGGCACGCGGATGGCCCGCTGCATCGAGCAGCGCGGCTGCGGCCTGACCCGAGGGCACGGCTGGGATCTCCGTCGTCACCTCGGTGTTCGCGAGCGCGTCAAGGGCATCCGAGGCCATCAGCTCGTGCTCGGCGACCTTCGGCGAGCGCCAGGCGGTCGGAAAGCCCTCGAGCTCGCCCCGGAAGATCCCGTAGGAGACCCCGGCGACGATGAAGCGAATGCGGAGCTGACTGAGCGGCAGCAGGTAGGGCGCGAGCGCGCTCTCCTCGTTCGACGGGTCATAGAGGCGCTCGAGGTCGCGCAGGTCGACCATCGCCGTGCCCGTCTCGGTGCGGTCAAGCTCGTACTTCCGCCCGCGCTTCGTCGAGAACGAGCGCTCGTCGTCGGTCAGGTCCGTCCACGTGAGCCCATCCCATCCGACGCGATCAGAGGCGGCATAGTGATCGGCGACCTGGCTCGGCGTTAGGGCCGAGCCGTAGACAGCGACCTCATCAAGGTCGCAGATGGCGGGGGAAGGATCGGGGTCTACCTCGGGGGCCACGTAGGTGCCGCCCCCGAAGTCGTCGATGACGTACGTCGAGTTGTTGACCGTCTCGATTCCGATGTAGCCCGTGTTCCCCTGGAGCGCGGTGTCCGTTCTGGTCGTGACCACTGCCCAGGTCGTGCTTCCGCTCGGGCGCCTGTAGACGGTCAGGGTCGAGCCGACATACGCGAAACCGATCGCATCTCCGTTGCCCCAGGTGACTGACGCATCGGTGGCCCCGAGTTGCGTCGGCGTTCCGCCGACGACCTTGTAAATCTGGGTTGAACTACCGTTCGCGTTGACCTGATAGCCGGTGCGGGTCGCGTAGGTGCCGGAGAGCTTGATGAAGAGGTCGACCTGGGCGGGCCAGGTGGCGATCGTCGCAAAAATCTCGGCCTCAGCGCCGAATGATGTGCCCCGGCGAGAGAGCGAGACGTCCGCTGCCGCGGGGACCATCGCGTTGCTCAGAACCTTGTGCCCTGACCCGGTGAAGGTCGCCCAGGAGGCGCTCGGCGGCGGCCCCTCGTTCGCCCGGTTGAAGTCATCGAGAACCGGCGTGGTCGGGAAGGCGGCGGGAGGCGGCGGGAATCCTGCCCCGACCAGCAGATCCTCAGCGCTGTCCCCGACGCCCATCGAGGCCAGCGCTCCCGCGTCCTGGATGCCGTCGATATAGACGTAGAGCCGCGCCCCGTCGTAGACCCCCGCGATGTGATGCCAGGTACTGGTCGGGAGCGTTGCCGTAGACGTGACCGTCGCGGCGGTGTCTCCATTCGTGATCGTGAAGAGGACGTGCCCGGCTGAGTCGACCTCGAGCTTGTAGGAGTCCGGCTTCTCGATGATCTCCATGGTGCTAGCCGGTAGCGCCGCGAGCTTCAGCCAGGCCTCGACAGAAACCGCAGCCGTCGGCGAGAGGCTCGCCGAGTCAGGAACGGTCGCATACGTTGCGCCGTCCAGGCTTGTTGCCTCGTCGTCGTCGTGATCGAGCGCGCCCGTCACGAGCGAGGGGCTACCCGTCCAGGTTCCCTCATTCGCGTGCGCAGTCTCGTCGCTGAGCGCACCATCGTCATCCATGCGCCAATACGCGACCGGGCCGTCACGCAGCACGGTGTCGAGGTAGCCCAGGATCGGCTCGTCTGTGAGAGCGGCCTCGACGAAGAGCTGCGGCGGTGGGACGACCGTCACCGGGCCGAGCGCGTTCGAGTTCGCGGCCGTCGAGCCCCAGGCGTTCGTCGCGGTGACGACGCAGCGCACGTTGCAGCCCTCGTCCGCCGCCTGGAGCGTGTAGCTCGAGGCGGTCGCTGCACCGATGTTCGAGTAGGAGCCCCCGCCGGAGTTGTCGCGCTGCCACTGGTAGGCGTAGCTCGTCGGCGAACCCGTCCAGGTGCCGTCCGTGGTCGAGAGCGCCGAGCCGACCTGCGCCGTTCCGCAGGCGACTGGGGCAACCGTGTTCGCCGGGGCAGCGCCGACGTAGCGGACGACGTAGGGCTGCGGCACGAGCACGCCCGGGGAGACCGCGGGATGCGTCGCTGCGGCAGTGCCCGTGACGGCCGCCGTGCCCTTGACGATCAGGTCGGGCTCCGGCGAGTCGACGCCCCAAAGGGGGACGTAGCTCACGAGCGCGGCGGGCCGGATCGTCAGCGGGTGCGCGCCGGCGGCGAGCGCTGCGATCTCCGCGGGGGTCAGGATCGCATCCCAGACCGCGAACTCCGCGAGGTCACCTGCCCAGTTGCGATCCCAGGCCGCGCCGCGGTTGCCGAGCACATAGGCGTCGGTGTTGGTCTGGAGCGTTCCGGACGGGGTCGCCCCCTCGGTCACAACCTGCGAGGCCCCGTCCAGGTACATGAGCGGGTCGTTCGCCGCCGAGGAGGCGTCGTAGCTGAGGGCGACGTGATGCCAGGCGTTGTCTGGCGCGGCGATCGACCACTGGCCCGCGACGCTGTTCCAGTTGCGCTGGTAGACGTAGGAGTTCGAGTCGTAGCGCAGGAGCTCGCGATCGACCGACGCAGAGACGCGCTTGTCGAAGATGCGGCCGAGCCCGCCGCCGCCCGTGCCGGTCATCTTGACCCAGATCGCGTAGGTGCGCTCTGTCGCGTGCGCGGTCAGGCTGGTGACTGCCCGATCGGTCGCTACGCCGCCGAAGGTTCGAGCCATCAGTGAGCCCCTGTTGTCAGTTGACGCAGCACGCCGGACAGACGGATACTGAGACCATGAACGTCACCCGAACCCCCCGCCGCATCGCCCGTGCCGGCCGCACCGCCTACCGCCAGGTGAAGTACCGCACGCGCCACTCGACCCATCCCGACCAGTGCGCGACCGAGGGGCCGAGCTGGCCGTCTGTCGAGTTCTTCAAGACGACGGACTCGAAGGTCGCCGCCGAGATCGGCACCTACCGGGGCGACACGGCCGAGCAGTTCGCGCGCATCCTCGCCGAGCGTGGGGGGGTGCTGCACATCTTCGACTTCCAGGACCGCGTCGGCGCCGTCGTGCAGCGCCTGGCCGCCCAGGGGCTCGCGAACGTCGTTCCGCACGGGAACACGTACCGCACGCTCGACTCCTACAACTGGAGCCTGATGGAGATGCTGCGCGACAATTCCGAGCCGATCTTCGACTACGTGATGATCGACGGCGCGCACACCTGGCATCACGACGGCTTCGCGTTCTTGCTCGCGGATCGGCTGCTGAGGCCCGAGGGCTACGTCGAGTTCCACGACTACGACTGGACGCTCGCCGGTTCCCCCACCATGAACCCGAGCCAGTTCCCGGCCACGCGGCGCTTCTACAGCGAGGACCAGATCGGGGCGGAGCAGGTCAGGCTGATCGTGGATCTGCTCGTCAGGCGCGACCCGTGCTACGAGGAGATCGTGCCGGATCGGATCTTCCGGAAGCATCGCAGCGCCTAGGCCGTCGCGTACTGGAAGAGGCACTCCCAGAGCAGCGTGTCCACCGCGAGCGTGTCGTTCGCGTGGATGCCGTTGTGTGTCACCTTGACGTTCAGGGTGTCGCCGGCTGCGACGGTCGGCGTGAGCGTGAAGGTCACGTCCTTGCGGAGCTTCGCCGTGGCCGGCACGGTCACGTCCTGCGCCGCCTCGTCCGTGTAGGCGGGATCCTCGCTCTCGCCATCGGCGACGGCCGAGGTCGAGACCAGCATGCGGGTCGCGCCCGAGGTCGCGTTGGCGACCAGCGAGAGGATGATCTTCGCCGTTGAGGCGAAGTCCTGCGGCACCCGGATGCGGCCCGTCCAGGAGCCGTCGACGTCCTTGACGAAGGCGGGCACGAGCTGGCGCACGTTCGAGAAGCCGTTGCCGGTCGAGAGCGCCGGGTACGCCTTCCCGGTCGCGTCCGGCGTGTCGAGCGGGATCGGGATCTGCACGGTGGCCATTAGCTGTCACCCCCTGTAGGGACGGAGAAGGACGTAGGTGTCAGCATCCCAATTCGCCATCAGGAGGCTCCGAGTGCCTGCGCGATCGCGACGCCGTTGCGCCTGCCGTAGCTGGCCAGCGCCTCCACCACTGCATCCTCGAGCTCGCGCTTCGAGCCGATGTAGTTTGGGAAGTTGAAGTTGTAGGTGTTGCCGCCGCCCTGCGGGACCGGCACGCCCGAGAAGACCTCGCCGCGGTGGACCTCGGCCATGCCGGTCCTCGTCACCAGGCCGCCCCTGTCGAGCGTCGGGATGTCCGGCAGGGAGATGCCACCCCAGGAGAAGTTGATGTCCGGCACCGGACCAGGCAGGTTGATGTGCACGCCGAAACCCGGAATCCCGAGCCGGTTCCAGGCGCCGATGAGCGCATTCAGCGGAGCCTTGATCAGGCTCGCGACCGCGCTGCCGAACGCGGAGAGGCCGCTCTTGAACCCGCTCACGATCGCGCTGCCGGCACTTGTCGCGAAGCCGAGCAGCTTGCCGGGCAGCTCGCGGAAGAAGCCGACGATGTCGCCCACGACGCCGCCCACGAAGGTCTTCACGGCCGTGAAGGCGCCTACGAGCGCCGACCGGACTCCGAAGGCGTTCGTCGCCAGGGCCACGAGCGGCGCAAAGGGGCCGCTGATGATGGTCGCGATGATCGGCCAGTTCGAGACGACCCAGTTCTTCGCGGTGACGAAGGCGTCCTTGACCTTGAGCGCGACCTTCTCGACCGTCGAGAGTGCCGTCCTGATGCCGTCGAGCGCGGTCGAGACGACGTCCTTCATGAAGCCCGCCGCGCTCTTCACCATGTCGAAAGCGCCGTTGACGATGTTGCGGAAGGTCTCGCTCTTCTTGTAGGCGACGACGAGCGCGACCCCGAGCGCTACGAGCGCTCCGATAATGAGCGTGATCGGGTTCGCGTTCACGGCGGCGTTGAAGAGCCACTGAGCCGCGGCGGCGATCTTCGTCGCGGCCTCGTAGACCTTGAGCGCACCGTTGACTGCCAGCACGCCACCGGCGAGGGCGGCAACGATGCCGACCGCGATCTTCATCGCCCCGGTGTGCTGCGACATGAAGCCGGTGACGCGGAGCAGGATCCCCTGCAGCATCTGGTAGGCCGGCAGCAGACCGCTCCCGAGCTTCGCCTGCAGGTTCGCGCTCTCGGCCGCCTGGATGCGCGCCTGGTTGGCGGCGCTCGAGCTGGTGCGCGCGAAGTCGCCCTGGGCGGGTCCGAGCTTGTCGAGGATCAGCTTCTGAGCCGCCAGCATCTTGACGTTCGCCGGCAGCGTGTCCTTCGTGCTCTTCGTCAGGCCCATGCGCAGCGCCTGCTCCCTGAGCGCCGCGTCGTTCAGGAGGATGCCGTACTTCCGGAGCGGCTCGGTCTCGCCGGCAAGGCCCGAGCGGATGTCCTCGAGCGCCTGGTCGACGGGCACGTTGTGGAAGCTGGCGAGGTCGGCGGCAGCCTGCGTCAGCGGGATCGAGAAGTCCTTAAGCGCCTTGCCGGTCAGCCCAGCGGCCTTGCCGAAGGTGCCGTACATCGCGGTCGCGTCGAGCGCCGCCTGCTTCGAGATGCCGAGGTCCTTCGCCGCGCCGGTGCCGAAGGCCTCGATGCTCTTGGCCGCCGGCCCGAAGACGACCCCTGTCTTCGAGACGGTCTCGTTCATGGCCGAGGCCGCATCGACCGTCTTCTTCGCGCCGAGGGTGAGCGCGCCCAGCGTCACGACTGCCGGCGCAACAGCGCGCTGGGCGGCCGTCTTGATGCCGCCCAGCTTGCTAGTCGTCTGCGCGATGCCGCTGTCGACGCCGGAGTTGTCGATCCCCAGCTTGATCAGGAGGCTGCCGATCGTTGACACGCTTGCTCCTCCCTGCCAGCGCCTTGAAGACGCCAAGCATCGCCTGCGGGTCCTGCGGCTTCCCGCCGCCGCTTGCCCACTTGGGCAGGAAGTCGGCGACCTTGAAGGCGCGCTGCCTGCGACCCCGGCTCACGTTCGCGACGGTCGATGCGACGATCGCCGCGAGCACGTCGGCTCGTTCTGATCCGAGCAGGCCGTATTCGTTCTCGAACGCCTGCCACTCGGCGAGCTCTGACGAGCTCGTGCGCGCGAGCAGCTCGGCGACGGTCAGTCCGAGGTGCCCGGCGAGTCGGAAGTAGAAGCCCCGTTCGGGGCGTTCCCGAAACCCTCCACCAGCTCCTTGACGTCGTCGTCGGAGAGCCGGGAGAGCTTCCGGGAGGCGTCGAAGACGCGTTCAAGCGCAGCGGCCGACTGCTGGCCGAGCGCCTGCACGTCCTTCTCGGAAAAGAGCAGGTTGCCCATCTCGTCGACAGCCGTCATGGCGACGAGACGCGCCCGCAGGTTTTCGAGCCGCAGGCGCTGCTGGCGGCCGACGACCTGGACGACGCTCGCCTCCCAGTGGTCGCGCTCTTTGCCGCTCATCTCGCGCACGCGCACGGTGCCGCCCCACTCGGGGACGTCGACGTCGACAGTCGCGCGCTCGCGCTCGATGAGGATCTGATCCCGTGTCAGGAGAGACATAGGATCAGGTGGGGATGGTGATGCTGACCGGCCCGGAGACCTTGAGCGACAACGTCCCCGAGAGCTTGTCGTCGTGCGGCGCCTCGCCGGTCAGGCCGTTGATGTAGCCGTCGAACCAGACCTCGGCGTCGTCGGCGTCCGCCGGGAAGACGACCAGCATCGCCCGCGTGACGCCGATCAGGTCGATCAGGTCGCCGTGCAGCGCGGGGTCGAAGTTGATCTCGCAGGAGACGGTGCCGCCGTCCTTGAGGCCGCCGACGAACTCCTTCCAGCCCTGCGGGCTGTTGTGCGACGAGACGTCGATGTCGTCGGCGCTGATGTCGAGCGGGTTGAGGGAGACGATCTCCGCCACCTCGTCGTAGGTGTTTGTACCGGTCCCGTCGTCGATCTTCAGAACGGTCCCGAAGGCGTCGATCCCAGCCATGGGTTATGCCTCCTCTGTGTCGGGGTGCTTGGCCTTCCGATGCAGTCGGAGGCCGTTCGGGTTCTTCGCGACGAAGTCGCACTCGGGGCAGGCGCTCCCTTCCTGTCGCGGCGCCGGCGCCGGGCTCGCGCCGAGCCGCTCCCAGCGGGGCGAGGCCTCGAGCTTCGGCGAGATGCGGCTGCGCACGATCTGGTGCCCGGCCGTCTTGTGCCGGTAGATCACTGCCATGGGAAGCCTCCTCAGTCCTGCCTCGTGAAGATGGCGAAGCGGTCGACGCGGTGCCTGACCTCGGGGTCGGGATCGCGCAGCGTCTGCGAGAAGTCGTGCCGGATCGCCCAGACCGTGTGGTCGGCGACCTGGGCGTCGAGGTCGGCCTGCTGGCGCGCGAGCAGCGCGACGATCGCGGCGCCGATCTCGTTCGCCGCCTGGAAGCCGCGGGCGCGCGCCCAGGTGTGGAACGTCGCCTGCGTCTGCCGCCCCGGCGAGCCATGCGCGCTGTCGTCGGCCGAGGTCATCTCTCCGATGACGATGTAGGGCATGGCGGCGTCCTCGGGGACGTAGTCATAGACGTCGGCGAGCGCCGCCAGCTCGGTGTCCTGCGAGAGCAGCGCGTACAGGCCGGCCTGGAGCGCATCGGCCGGATCGACAGTCGTCACTCGATCGCCCCCTTGACGGCTTCTCCGACTCGCTTCGGCATCCGCCTCTCGGCGACGAGGAACGCCGGCTGCGCATAGGGGCGCGCGGGCATGCGTGTCGTGCCGTGCTCGACGAAGTTCGCATGGCGCGCCCGGGCCCGGATCCACGCCTGTAGGCCCTGCGCCTCGTCGTCGATCGAATCGTGCAGCTCGCCCGTGTCGTAGGCGGTGGCCCTGACGGTCGCACGCATGTCCTCACGCACAGCATCGGCCTCGTCCGAGACCGCACGCTCGGCCGCCTTCCTGACCTCGGACTCGACCTGCTTGAGCGCGCGCTTCACCTCGGGCAGGCCCTCGATGCCGACGACCTTGAGCCCCATCAGCTCGCCGCCTCGTACGGCTCGATCTGCACGGCCTCGCACTCCAGGCGCAGGTAGGTCGTGCGGCTGTTGGAGATGGCGGCGAGCACGCGCAGGCGCGTCGCCGTCTCGAAGGGGATGCCGTCGCCGTCGAGCTGGTCGCCGCGCACGACGTCGGCGCCGTGCGTCGTGTAGACGACGTGGCTGATCCGCGAGCCGGCCTGCTCGGCCGCGACTCGCTCCTCGGGCGAGGGCCGCGAGACCATCGCGCGGATGTCCCCCTGCGACACGTACTCGACCGTCGTGCCGCCGCGGCCGTCGGAGGTCTGCTCGGGCCGGTAGACCGTCAGCGTGACGTTCAGCAGGTGGCGGATCATCGCGCCTCCCAGAGGGTGACGGGCGTCGCGCAGTAGGTCGGGCCCGGGCGGTAGCCGAAGGGCTTGAGCACCGCGGCGATCATCCTCTGCTCGCCCTGATCACGGGCCTCGACGGCGAGCAGCGGCCGGTCGCGCTGGAGCAGCTTCGGCCCCGAGGCGAGCACCGCGGCGCCGAGGCCCTCGACGTCGATCTTGACGACCGCGACCTGGAGCCCGTCCGCGAGCGCGTCGAGACGGATGGCGGGGATCTGGGAGCCCTCGATCACGGTCGCCATCCCGGTGTTCCCGGGCGGGCCCGGGATGACGTCGACGGCCTGCCAGCTCGGGTGACAGGCCATATTGAGCCAGTCGGCGCGGCCGACGAGACCGTTGGCGGCGATCGTTTGGCGCAGCAGCGCGAAGCTCGGCGGGTTCGGCTCGAGCGCGACCACGCGCACGGCCGGGCACTCGAGCGCGAAGAAGGCTGAGTGGTTGCCGACGTGGGCGCCGATGTCGAGGTAGACGCCGACGAGGTTCTTCGCGCAGATCGCCTCGAGCAGCCCCTGCTCGTAGTAGCGGCCCGTCGCGAGCGCGCGAGCTTCCCAATCATCCGGATCGTCGCAGACGACGGCCTCGCAGGTCGGGCCCTTGACGCGAAACTCAGTCATGCGACACCTCGGCGGCCAGCCGGATCGAGAGCAGTGGGTGGCGAGCGCGGGCTCGCGGGTTCATCTGGCTCGGGACGGGGACGAGCTCGACCAGGGACTCGTCGACGCGATAGAGCCTGGCGCCGCGGCGCAGCGCCCGCGTCGAGAGCTGCTGGCCGACGCCGGATCCGCGCAGCCCGTCCCGCCGCGCCGCGCTTCTCCCGGGCGGCTCCCCGACGGAGAACTCGAGCAGCTCGAGCAGCTCGCGCCGGCAGAGGTGGAGACCGTCGATCCAGCCGACCTCGCACCAGCCGTCTCCGTGCCGCGGCCGCATGCCCGTCCAGCAGGGACCGAGCCGCTCGGCCTGGGCCACGAGCGTCAGCGCCGTGGGCTCGTCGAGTCTCTCCCAGAGCGCCAGCGCCCGCGGGAAGAAGCCGCTGACCAGGCGACAGTCGTCGGGCAGGAAGACGTACCAGTCGGCCGGCACGTCGCGTAGGTCGGCGAGCTCGCGGCCGACCCATCGCCAGTGCTCGGCCTTGCCGTGATTGTGGGAGGCTCGCACGTAGGTGTAACCGCGCTGCGCGGCGAGACCGGCGATGGAGCCGTAGCGCTCGGAGCAGTCGTCGTAGATCCTCACGGCGACGTCGCCGGCGACGCGCCTGGCCTCCCGCTCGAGGTCGTCCAGCAGGGCGCGCAGCTCGCCGGGCCGGTTGTAGGTGAGGATCGAGACGACGACTCTCAGGGGAGCCTCCATCTGGTCGAGCGGACGACGTACGCCTTGCGCTCGAGCGTGTCCATCGCGGAGCCGGTCCGCGCCTTGCTCTCGCTCCAGATCGTTCGCTCGTGCGCCGTGTGCTTGAGCCAGCCGGCCTCGTGCGCGAGCGCGAAGAGCCGCACGCGCTGGCGCTGCGCCGCGCAGGCAAACCAGATGTCCGCCATGTTGGGATGCTCGAAGTCGGCGGGGCTGATGCTGATCGCGTCGTGACAGAAGCCGATCACGCCCGTGCCGGCGACATGCACCTGGTGATCGCCGTCGACGCGGCGCAGGCAGTGGTAGGTCCTCGCCCTCGAGATGCTGTTGAAGGGCGGTCGCAGCAGATGGCCGTGGAAGCTGCAGGCGGCGCCGGCGTGCCGCCGGAGCCCCTCGACCAGGCGCTCGACGTAGTCGGGCGGATACTCGAGGTCGTCGTCGCAGCAGAGCTGTAGCTCGGCGCTGCCCGACCACCAGAACTTGCCCGTGTCGCCGCGGTCGCCGTGCTCCTGGCTGCGGGCTACGTCGACGCGCGGATCGGCGAGGCAGTCCGGCACGTCCTCGTAGCCGTTCAGGTAGACGCCGACGCGATCGACCTGGGGCAGCAGGCTGCGGACGGTGCGCTCGAGCGACTCGCGGCGTTCGGGGACGGAGGCGAGGTCGGCGCGGATCATCGTCCGTAGAAGGCGCGCATGCGCTCGCAGAGGTCGGCGGGATAGCGGCTCGCGAGCTGCGTGAAGGGATCGGGGTAGTCGCCCCGCATGCGGCTGGGCTGGCGGGGGATGGCACGCCGGTAGGGCGTGATCTCGTCGTTGATCTTGAAGCCGACGCGCTGTAGCTCGTCGACGTCGACGAACTGGTAGACGGCGCCGCGGTCGTTCAGCCGGGCGCGCTCGGCATGGGAGAAGCGCCGCGGCTGCGGGCCTCGCTTGACGCCCTGGATGCCGCGCCAGATCGAGCCGTCGACGCCGTTCATGCGGTGATCCTCGGCCGGCCGGAAGCCGGCGGGCTCGAGCAGCGCCCGCGGGATGACCCACGGCGTGATCCCCGAGGGCATGAGCCAGGTGACGAGGCGGCTGCCGTCGGGCGAGACGACCGCCCGCCAGTGACCGATGCGGATGTGGCGGTCGTCGGGGAGGGTGGTGAAGTAGACAGGCAGCGCCCAGTCGTCGGAGCCGAAGTAGCTGACGAAGTCGGCGCCCTGGCGGCAGGCGTACTCGATGCCGTCGTTGACCTTGCGGCCGAGGACGTTCGGGCGCTCGAGCACGTGGAAGCCGAGCGCCCGTGCCGTCTCGATGCTCTCGTCGTCGCCGATGACGACCACCTGGCAGTCGATGCCGCTCTCGGCGAGGCTCGCTGCGAGCCAGGCCCGCTCTTCGAGGCAGAGTCTCGTCAGCTCGACGCGGCGGTGGACCGGCGTGATGAGCCACAGGCTCGGCATCGTTCAGGTCTGCGAGGGGAACTCCGAGAGGTCGCCCTCGCTCGGCTGCGCCGGGATCGGCGCGGTCATCTCGATCGCCGAGACGCCCTTGACGCCGAAGGCCTCGCGCAGCATTCGGCGTTCCGTCGGCGTGGGGCGGACCGCGCCGAGCATCGGCCCGCCCAGGCTGTAGGAGTAGTCACCGAGCGTCTCCTGCTGGAGACCGCGCGGGTTCCCGATCAGCCGACGGACGATCGAGGCGGCCACCACCTTGGCGGCGGCCGCCTCGTTGGTCGTCATCGCGTCGAGGTCGACGGAGAAGCGGGTCAGGTAGCTCGTGATCGCGGCTGTCGCGTCCGCGATCGCGGCCTCGGCCTGATCCTCGTCTTCGTAGTCGATCCGACGCGCGTCGAGATCGGAGACCTCGATCAGAGCCATGGCTCAGGTCGCGGTGCCGATCTTGACGAACCGCTGGTTGTCGGTGCCGGAGGCGTCGTCGTAGACCGCCGCCGCGCCCGCGAACGTCGAGACGAGGCTCTGGTCGCGCGCGTGGGTCGGGTCGTACTGGAACACCTGCCGCAGGCCGATGCCCTGGGCGACCGTGGCCGCCGAGGAGGCCGCGCCGCGCGGGTTGGACGGCACGCGGGTCGCGAAGGCGAACCCGGAGCGGTGGTAGGCCACCGCCGTGCCCTCGTCCAGCCCCATCGCCTCCACGAAGGTGAAGCCGAAGAGCCGGCCGATGACGGCGTCGCGGAGCGCGTCCGAGGAGCCCGAGGCGTCCACGCGCATGAGCGTGTCGATGCTCAGGATCCGGCTCGCGATGTCCGGGGCGACGGCGAAGAACCGCTCGCTCGGCGGGCAGTTGTGGTCGCCCAGGAACTCGCGGGCAGCGAGGATCTGCGCGATCGTGTCGTCGTCGGTCGCCGTCGCCGCGAACTCGATCGTGGCGTCGGCCGCGAGCGCGTTCATCACCGTCACGAGCTCGTCCTCGGCGCCGATGGCGACGGCGTTGACCTGCGGCTCCGTCACCTGGGAGGCGAAGTCCTCGAGGTTGAGGTTCGCGTCCTGGTCGCTGAGGTTGAAGAGGTCGTAGAGGTGATGCAGCGTCACGTCGACGCCGATCTCGTCCTGCGCGTCCGGCGTGAGCTCGTCCTCCGCGTTGGTCTGCGTACGCGCCGCCCGCGGCTGGCGGACGCGCACCGTGATCGTGTCGCCGTTCGAGCCGGCGAACTCGGCGCCGGGCACCATCGTGACCGTCCGCGGCAGGCTGAGCTGCCGGACGAGCAGCGCGATGGCGACGCGGCTGATGCCCTGTGCGGTCAGAACCGCCATGGTTCAGTCCTCCTCTTGAGTAGATCGCCACGGCGGTGCTGCCGCGGCGCGTGTCAGAAGGACTTCGAGCTCAGGATCTTCTCGGCGAGCTTGTCGGGATCCGGCTCCTGGTCGTCCTTGTTGGAGGCGCCAGACCGCAGGATCTCCTTCGGCTTGCCACCGAACGGGCCCTTGTCGTCGTCCTTCTCTTCCGGCTTCGCGCCGTCCTTGCCGCCCTCGGCCTTGTCGTCCTTGGGCTTGCCGATGGCCTCGAGTAGGTCATCGGCGTCGGCCTCCATCTCCTCGCGAGTGGTGCCGGTGAGCCGCCGCGAGAGCGCGGGGCCGAGCTTCTTCTCCTGCGCGACCTCGGCCCGGAGCGCCTTGAGCTCCGCTGCCTCGGCGCGCTTCTGCAGGCCCGCGATCTCTTCGCGCACCTTCTCCATGTCCGACTTCGAGGAATCGCTGTCGCGCTTGAGCCCCGCGAGCTCGTCCTGCGCCTTCCTCAGGCTCGCCTCGGCGTCGCGACGTGCCTTGCGCTCCTTGTCGAGCGCGCGCTTGCCGGCCTCCCCGAGCTCGTCGTCCGACTTCGCGTCGGGCTTCTGCTCGTCGTCCTTCTTCTGCTCGTCGTCCTTGTCCGCCATCGCGGCGGCCTCCTTTCCCCATCGCGGGTCTGTGGTGCAAAGCCTCAGGCGGCCAGCGCCTTCCGGAACGAGTTGAGGTCTCCCGTCTCGTTCCAGAGAGCGCGCAGGCGCTCGGCGCCGGGTAGCGGCTGCGAGCCCTCGTAGAAGGGCTCCGCGCCGCAGGCGCAGTGATCGTGTCCCCGGAAGCCGGCCGAGGCCTCGCTCTTGTAGGTGGCGCCGCGGGAGACGAGCATCGAGCAGAAGGCGCACGCCTTCCCCGACGGCACGCGCTGCCAGCCCTGCGCCTCCCGGTCGGCGTCGATCGCGTCCAGGATGGTGCGCCGGCCGCCGCCGAGCACGAGCTGCGACGCGGCGCCGGCAGCCTTGACGAAGCCATTCGCGGCCGCGGCCTGCGGCGACTGCCCGGCGCGGCGGGCGTTGATGATGCCCGAGAGGGCGGCGCCGCGCACGAGCCCGGTGGCGAGCTCGGCCCCGGGTGGCTGGTCGGCGGCGATCTCGAACGAGCCTGGGACACCCTCGACGCGGCGGAACTCGCGGAAGTAGCGGCCGGCGAGCGCGGCCGAGTCGCGCCGGCGCGCGAGCACGAGCAGACCCGCGGCGGTCGCGAAGGGCCCGATCGTCGCGGCCAGATCCTCCGGGCTGACGCCGCGCCAGATCGCCTGCAGCGCGAGCAGGGCCTGAGCGCGCAGGCGCAGCTGCAGCACGCGGTGTTGCTCGGTCAGCAGGCGCCCCTCGGCAGTGCGAGCCATCGCTCAGGCGGGCGCCGGTGGCGTAGGCTGCGGGTTCGCCTGCCGATCGAGCAGCTTCTCGAGGTCGGCGAAGGCGTCGCCCTCGTCGGCCATCGCGCGCCACTGCTCGAGCTCGTGCTGCGCGACGCCCGGGATCCGCGGCCAGAGCGCGCGCGGCGGGACGCCGAGGCCGGTGACGAGCGCGCCGAGCCCGGTCGCCGCATCCGAGAGCGAGCGGATGCGCGTGTCGCGCCAGATCACCGAGGCCGAGGGATCGACCGTCTCGCCGGCCATCTCGCTCGCGAGGTTGAGCGACTGCTCCCAGGCCTCGCCCATGACGATCCGGTTCTCGTCGATCGCGGCCTGGTGGGAGGCGCGCGCGGCCTCAAGCGCCTCGGCCGAGAGGTTGATGAACTGGCCGAGCAGCTCATGGACGGGCGTCTGCGAGACGGTAGCGAGGTGGCGGATCGTCGCCTCTCTGGACTCGATATAGCCGCGCAGGTCGGTCTGCGCGAACTCGCCGACCTCGACGTCGCCGGGGGCGTCCTCGAACATCATCAGCCGCGAGGCGCCGGTCTTGAGCGCCTCCGCCTCGGACTCGGCCAGCCAGCCGAGGATGTAGCGCTGGCGGAAGGCGCCGTAGTGCTGGGCCACCTGAAGGCCGAACGTCGTGATGTTGATCTGGTCCTGGAGCAGCCTGAAGGGCTCGACGATGCCCGAGACGTCGATGTCGAGATCGTCCGTGTCGCGGAAGCGGATCACCGGGCAGACGGCCTGGCCCGCGTAGGTCGCGCCGTGTGGCGCCAGCTCGACGAGCTCGAGCGCCCCTCCGTCCTCGCCCTTCATCGCGTAGATGGAGGTCTCGTCGACCAGCCGCCAGCTTCCGTCGCGGCGCTTCTCGAGCGCGGCGAGCGGCCAGTCGGTGTCGTTGCCGTAGCCGACGGTCATCGAGCGCGGCGAGACGCCTCGCATGACCGGCGAGGGCTCACCCGGCGTGACGACGACGAAGCCGGCGCCGAAGGTCAGCGCCGCCCGGTGGACGCCGAGCTGGCGGGCGTCGAAGCCGTTGCGCTGCCAGATCGTCCAGCCGGGCACGTTCTCGGGCGACTCCGCGGTCTGGAAGCCGTCGATGAACATCGCCTGCACGCGCGCCGAGACGACGTAGCGGATCAGGTTGACCCTCGAGGCCTTCGCGAGCCGCTTGACCTCGTCGGGGATGCCGCTCGGCAGTCCGGCCAGGCGGTCGTTCGCGAGCACGCTCTCGCGGCTCGCGCCGTCCTGGCGATAGGAGAGCAGCAGCTCGAGCCGCGCCTTCTCGGCCTCGCGCTTCTGCATGAGCTTCGCGGCGAGGTCCACCGCTGCCTGCTGGCTCAGAGCCATGCGTGCCTCCTGAGGTCAGACGGCCATCGAGCGGCCGGTGCGGCGCTTCCGTGCGTAGGTGAGCCCGTGGACAGCGAGCGTCGCGGCGACGAGGGGAGAGATGTCGACGCTCGCGTCGCGGCGGTGCCAGGCCCAGGCGTCGCCGACGTTGCGCTTGCGGGCCGCGTTGACCGCGATGCTCAGCTCGGGCTGGCCGGAGTGCTTGAGCTTCCCGGCCTCGACGAGCTCGACGAAGCGCGAACAGGCCGACGCGAGCTCGCGCACCGTCACCGTCTTCGGCTTCACCCTCGCCTTGACGAGCGGCGCCAGCAGCGCGCCGGCGCGCGAGCCGGGGTCGATCACGATCGGCGCGCGGCGCTTGCGCCAGAGCTGGACGAGCCGGTCCTGCGCCCAGAGGGTGCCGGGCTTGGAGTCGACCTCGACATAGGCGTCGCCGTTCGGGAGCTCGATCGCCCGGGCGAGGGAGGCCCGCCTGCCCTCTGGCGGCACATCGACCGCGAAGGCGACCTTGCCCTGCGACTTCGCGAGCCGCGGCCTCGCAAGCTTCGCCCAGACATCGGGGTCGATGACCACCTTGCTCGCCGCGGAGGCCCAGATGCCGAGCCGCTCCCTAGCGAAGCTCTCGTCGTCGAGCGCCACCCGCTCGCGCTCGATCCACTCCTCGGTGATGCGGATGCCGAGCGCCGGGTTCGCCTGTCGCCATCCGGCGCGGTCGTCGAGGTCGGTCTTCTCGTCGGCAGACCACTCCAGATAGGCGAGCGACCTGTCGCCGCCGGCAAGGGCCCGCTCACGCAACGCGAGCAGCTGCGTCGAGTCCTCGAAGCCTGCCGAGCCCGTGTACCAGATCTGCGGGTTCGGCGCGACGGTCATGCTCGGGATCAGCGCCGCCATAGCGTCGGCCTCGAGCGAGAGCATCGCCTCGTCGAAGACGAGCAGGTCGGCCTCCGACCAGCCGCGCCCGGAGCTCTTCGAGCGGGCTGCGTACTTGATCCGCGCCCGGCTCTTGAACTCGATGCCCTCCTTGCCGTTCGTGCGGATGATCCGCTTCACCTGGCGGTCGAGGTCGGGGCAGGACTCGATGATGATGCACATCCGCCGGAAGGCCTCTTCCGCCGTCGGCAGCAGGTGGGCCGTGTGGATCACGAGCCGCGAGCCGAAGAGGTCGATCGCCGCGAGCTCGCGCAGCTCGAGGATCCCGTTCTTCCCGTTCTGCCGGCCGACGACGACCGCCACCTCGAGCGCCGCCCAGCGGGGCCCGACCTCCCCGAGCGCCGCCTCGAGCGCGATCGCCTGCCAGGGATCGGCCAGGATGCCGATCGAGCGTCCGTACTCGACGACGTCTGCGCCGGCGGACGAGAGCGCCGGGGGGACGCTACTGAGCCGCGGCTCTTGCGATCCGAGCGGCGCGCCGGGCGCGAAGGTCATCGACGGTGCGATCGCCACTGCTCTCCTCGCTCGCCTCGATCTGGCCCATCAGCGCGCGCAACTCGCGCGCCATCGAGGCGTTCGGCTCGTGGTCGAGGGCGCGGGCGAGCTTGCGCGCCAGCTCGGCTCGCCAGTCGCTGCAGCCAGTGGCCTTGAGGGTCTTCTGCACCTGGCTCAGCACGCTCATCGCGAACCTCGGAAATTCCTCGGGGGGAGAAGATGGGCGCTAACCCCGTGCCGCTCCCGGCCCCAGGGGGAGGGGGTCCCTGACGTGCTTGAGCACGGCGTCCAGGTCGACGGGCTCCTCGTCCGGCAGCGGGATGATCCGCTCGCCCTTGTCGAGCTCGTCGACGATGCCCGAGAGGAACTCGTCGACCTGCTGGCGCAGCTCGAAGCGGCGCTGCCGGTCTTGCGCGATCTCGGCGGCCTCCCGGAACTTCTGCGTCAGCGCTGCGCGCACGCTCTCCCAGCGCTCGCCGGGCAACGCCTCCGCGAGCTGCGCGGCGAGCTGAGAGCGGGTCGGCAGGTCGCGGGCGTCGCGGAGGGCGGTCGCGAAGATCATCCTCAGCTCGGCACCGAGGCCGCGCTTGAGGTTGGCGTAACGATCAGGCATCGGGGTCTCCTTTCCAGACGGTTGCCTGCGGGTGGGCCCGCTCGTTCTCTGTTTGAGCAACAGGAAAGCCCCGTGCGCCGGCGACCGTGAGAATCGCGCTCACCACGATGCCGACCTATCGCCCTGAGTGCGCGGCGAGCGCTTGCCCGCGCCTCGCTTCATGTTGCAGAGGCGGTGGGCGGCTCTGCAGTTCGCGGGATCGTCGCGCTTGCCTCCCATGGAGAGCGGCACGATGTGGTCGACAGTGAAGGAGCCAGGGTGCGGCGGCTTCAGGTCAGGATCGATCGGCAGACCGCAGAGATGGCAGACCTGCTGTTCGCGCCTGATCTTCTTCGCGAGTCTGCGATATGGCCTGCCTCCACGCCTGACCTTGCTCTTCATGGTCAGGCAGCAGCAGCGAGCGCTTCCCCACGCCTGCGCTTCTCGGCACGCAGGATCGCTGTGATGTGTCGGTCAAGGCCTTCGTCGCGCCAGACGTTAGCCCTGCGCTCTGCGTCGATCGCCGCCTTGATCGCCTCTCGTCGCTCACGATTGAGGCGTGCCCGAGCCACTGAATCGACCATCGGGAGTCGCCCTCCCAAGACGCGAAAGCCAGCTCTCGCTGGCATCAGGGGTCGGTTGTTCAAGAGTCGAGGGATCACGCACCACTGCGTGACAGGGAAAGCGTACAGCGCCCTGCGGATGTCAGCCTTCACGCAGACGCTCGCTCGCCTGCGAGGATGCGCGAGACCTGTGCGTGATCGAGCCCGACGCGGCGTGCGATTTCTCGTGTCCCGAGTCCCTGCTGGGCCAGCGCTCTGATCTCCCTATTGCGCCTGCGCTGCTGCGCGTCGTTCGCCCAGCGCCCCTTGCCGGCCATCTGTGAGACCTCGCCGAGAAGCGCCCACTCGGGCACGCGCAGCTCGTCCGGCAGCCAGCCCTCGAGCAGCGCGATGCCCTCGTCGACGGCGCGCTCGAGCGACTCCCTGAGCGGCAGCACGTGCTCGTCGAAGGGCCGCTCGAAGGTGAGCCAGAGCGCGTCGTAGAGCCAGGGTCGCTCGGACTGCAGGCGGTCGAGCGCATGTACGAGCTCGGCCAGCGACGAGCCGCGGCAGAGCCGCTCGAACTGCTCGACCGCGTAGGTCATCGAGTCGCCGCCCGCCTGCGACTCGGGGTCGCCGAGCAGGCGCTCGAGCCGCGCCAGCGTGCGGTCCCGCTCGTGCTGGCGCTCGTACTTGCGCACCTGCTCAAGGCCGCCGATCGCGACCGCGCTTCGGTTCTCCATCGGGTCGGGCCCGGGGTCGGCGATCTCGCCGCGGCCACTGCAGGTCTCGCAGCCGGGCATCGTGCGCCCGTTCGCGAGACAGTCCGGGCAGGTCAGCCAGCGCAGCGCGCGGCCGTGCTCGTCGGTGCCGCCGGCGAAGCCCGCCATCGCCTCGAGCGGTCGTGTCCTCGGGTAGGGCACCCAGGAGAAGGCGAGTTCGAGCAGGCGGCGGATCTGCTCAGACTGGGACATCATCAGTCCTTTCCGCAGCGTCTATCGGCACGTCCTCGTCTGCCGGCGCGCCGTTCGCCAGCCTGCCGTTCAGCGCCTGCAGCTGCTCGAGCGTCTGCTCGGGCGAGAGCGGCTCGGGCTCCTTCTCTACGACCGCGGCACGCTGCCTCCTGGCCTCCTCGACGCGCTTCGCCTCTTCGGCGCTTGGCCAGTCCTTCGGCGGTACGTCCGTGCCCTCGTCGTCGAGCACCCACGTCCCGGTTCCCTGCCCTCGCGTCCAGCGCCAGCCGGTGATGCGCGGCCCGTTGCCGTGCGGTGGCTCGCCGGTCTTGAAGCCAGCCCAGGCGAAGGCGCCCACGCTCTCGACCGACTCGTCCGCCTCGCCTGCCGCGAGCCAGGCCGCTGCGAGCTCCGGCTTCTCAGCCCCCGCCAATCGCTGCCGCGCCGACCAGCCGGCTGCTTTCAGCTCGAGGTCGAGTTCAGCAGGCAGCAGCGCCTTGCGCGACGCGGGTGGTCTTACTACGCTGCTGCTTGTAGTTCTCTCTCTTAACTCTCTCTCTGACTCTACGCGCGCGCGAGTCACGCTCGTGTCACGGTCGTTGTCACGCTCGGATTCGCCCGGTTTGCTGGTGCTTTCGTCGTCAGCACCCTGTTCGACACTATGGTCGCCACAGGCTCGTGATCGGCTCGTTTTCTGCTCGTCTCGGGCTCGTCTCGACCTCGCCTGACGCTCGCGCGCCTGCTCTCGCTCGACCGCCTCGTTCCACTCGGGCCAGTGCGTGCAGACGACGTTGAGCGTCTGGCCGACCGTCTCGCGGCGGGTCTGGTGCAGTCGCCCGGTGACGTCGAAGAAGTCCTTGAGGCTGAACTTCGGGCGGTGCATCGCGAGCCCGAGCCTGTCCCAGCCTTCGGCCTCGCCGCAGTAGATGAGTTGCCCCGGCGTGGCGCTGCGCTTGCAGGCGGCGAGGTAGCAGGCCCAGACGGCGACTCCCTCGGGTCCGAAGCGCCTGAGCAGCGCCGTGCCCGTCCGGCCGGTCGCGACGTTGACGCCGAGCGGCACCCAAATGCCGGGGCGCTTCACCGCCTACAACTCCTCCGGCTCGAGCCTGCGGAAGCCGTCGACCTTGAGGGCCTTGATGCCCGTGACCGAGTCTAAGTCTGCCTCCGTGCCCTGGAGGCCCATGACGCGGCCGGAGACGCGCGCCTCGAAGTTGCTCCCGACCCTGAGCTTGCGGAAGAGCGCGACGTCGTCTTTGCTCGAGCGGTCGAGCTCGATCGCACCGACGAGCTTGAGCCTGATCTTGTCGATGCCCTTGCCGTCGATCTGCGGCAGCTGCAGCTCGGGGTCGTCGTAGGTCGCCGGGTCGAAGAGGCTCTTGCCGCCGGCGTCGGTCTCTTCGGCACCGGCCTGGGCGGCCGCGGCGGGCCCGCCGATCACGTTGCCGTCCTGGTCGACTATGCCCGCGAACGGGTTGCCGAGCTCGCCGCCTTCGGGCTGCTCGGGCTCGGGCACTTGCGCTGCCTGGCTCATGCTGCGATCTCCTTCCTGATCTCGGCGAGCTCGGTCTCGGCGCGCTCAAGGCGCGAGCAGCTCACTCTTGTCCTCGCCCGTGTCAGGTGTGCTGGGGTCGTCGGGAAGCCCCAGTTCCCTAACCTGCCCGTAGGCGACCGTGCCACCGTCGAGCCTGCCGCAGGTGATGGTGTTGTCCGCCGCGTCCCTCCACCAGGCGACCCCGGCGAAGAGCTTGAAGCGGAAGCTCAGGACCGCCTTGCAGACGATCGAGAACCCCGCGACGATGCCCCAGCCGGCCTCGATGCCCCAGCCGGCCTCGATGCCCCAGCCGGCCTCGATGCCCGAGCCGGCCTTGATGCCCTCGCCGGCCTCGATGCCCGAGCCGGCAAACGCGCGAATCCTGCCGGAGACGCGAACGCTCCCAGCGAAGTGGACACAGCCAAGGTTGGCCGCGATTTCCAGGTGGCCTTCGAACCCATCCAGGTTCTCGGGGCCGACGTACGTGCCGTCCTTCAGGTCGGCGGCCGTCACGACAAGCGTTCTCACTGTGGGCTCCCTTCTCTCGGCGTGACATTCGGGGCGATGCGAACCGCGGGAGCGGGGTCGCATCTAGGGCGGCGGACGTTCCTGGGCCTCGGCCTCACCGCTGTTGTCGAGCGTCGGCCGCAAGTACTGGCCGAGCAACCAGCGGTAGTGCCGCATGTTCTCGGCCTGGTAGCGCAGCTCGTCCAGGTCGCGCTTGAGGTCGACGATGGTCGGCTCTGCGGCACTCGCGGCCACCAGTGGATCTCGATCGCGAGGCGGTGGAAGCGAATCGTGCGGTAGCTGTAGCCGTAGTCGCCGTCGACGTCGTCCGAGCCCGAGCCGTAGTCCCCGTCGATGGTCGGCGCGCTGATTCCAGCCAGGATGCCGAGCGCGAAGCCGCTTATAAGTGGCCTAAGCGAGCTGCGCCACCTCCTCGCCCCGGTCACAGGACGTGCGATGGATGCGCTCGACCAGCGCCAGGTCGCGCTCGTCGTAGTGCGCCGTGCCGATACCGGCGACGGTGATGTTCTCCCCCTTCACTCGCCGCCTTCCTGCTTCTGCTCTTCCTGCGGCGCCGCCACTGCGGCGACCAGGAGCGCCTGGACGTAGCTGCCGGTGAGGACCGCGGCCACGGGCGGCTCGATGCCCTCCTCGATCAAGGTCTTGAGGTACGCCGCCGACAGGCGGGCCAGTCCAATGGCCGCGTTGATCTGCTCGATGGTGTCCAGCGGGTTGCTCACGCTGCCGCCCTCCTTCCCAGGTAGTAGTCCTCCAGCCAGCCCTGCCACTTGGCCCGCTCCGCGTAGGCGCGCTCCTCGGGCTTGAGCCCGGCAACCCAGTTGTCCGCCTCGGCCAGTTCCTGAAAGTCGCCGAGCAACACCGTCTTGCCGACCCCACGTAGTCCCGTCAAGCGCATGTTCGCGGGTTGCTCCGGGGCCGCCCGCAGCAGCACGAGCGCCAGGGAGCGCGTCGAGGGGTCGCAGGCGGCGATCAGGCTCACGCCGCCCCGTCCTCTCTCCGGTATGCGTCCGCCCGCTCATTCGGGTGCTTGGTCTGCATGTGGCGCGCGAGGTTCTGGAAGGTGCGGTTGCAGCACGGGCAGACCCCGGCCGAGACGCGGGCGAGCTGCTTCTTCTTCCGCGTCAGGTGGCCGCGCGTCGCCCGGTGCGAGTTCTCCTCGGCATGGAGCAGGTCGAGCCTGGACTGCGCGACCCGCCGTGTGGCCGCGAGGTCGCGCTTGAGCCGCTCGTTCTCGCTGTCATAGACGAGGTGATGCCCGTTCGGGCAGTAGAAGGTTCTGCCATCTTCGCGGCGCTTGTCGAGCAGGTTCTGCGGGGCCGCGAAGAGGACGCCGCAGGTGCAGATTTCGACCTCAAGGGTCGTGTGACCGGCGAACGTCTCCGATCGGCTCACGTTCCGTTGAATCGCGCCCATCACTCCTCCTCCTGTCGGTATGCGTCCTCGATCTCGCGGTCGCGCTGCAATGCAGGCTTCCACTCGACGGCCTGGGATGGCTGAATCTCCACCACCGCGCCGCACTCGCGTAGTAGTTGGGCTCGCCTTCCGGCGGCGTCCGAAGAGAGGTAGTTCCTGCGGGTGGACCACCTGAACGGCGGGAAGTACCTCGGCCCGTCCAGGCCGCCGCCGTAACTGCCCCACCCGTGCCGCTCGCAGATATCCTCCCAGTCCTCCGGCTGCCACCCAGGCGCATCGCTGCCAGCAGGCTTCGTGACGATGAGCCGGTACACATAGACGGGTCGCTCGCTCATCCGGTCTCCCTCCTCGCCTCGTCTTCCGCCTCGCGGTCGCGCTGGAGCTCGTAGGGGCGATCGGGGTCGGGCTCGTTCACTGAAATCGCTTGTTCACCAGCGCGGTGAATCTGGCGAAACGGTGAACACTTCTCTCGCTCGTCCCACACCCACGCCAGCGCGTCATCCCGCATCTGCGGTTGCCTCCCCGGTCATGCGGCCAGTCGCTTCCGCGCTCGTTGCGCTGCGTTGTCGAGTCGCTTGTCGCGGTAGTAGGGCTCGCCGCGCAGGCTCATCCCGAGGGCTTCACGCTCGAGCGGCGACAGCGCGTGCGACGCGCGAACGATGCGCTGCACCTCAAGCCGTAGGGCCACGAGATCGACCACATCGGCTGGCGCGCGCTGTGTTCCGTCAAGCGGCGAGGCGGCAGACAGGAGCTCGTGCTTCCGCGCCCGAGCAGCCTTGAGCGCATCCCGCAGCCTGCGCTTGACCACGATCCGCGCCAGCACCTTGAAGGGGCCGCGCGAGGGATCGTAGGAGCGGGCAGCCTCGAGCAGGGCCACCATCGCCTCCTGCTTCACGTCGTCTCGGTCCGCGCCCGGGAAGAAGAAGTCGGCGGCGATCGCCTCGGCCAGCCAGCGATAATCGCGAACGAGGGAATCCGGGTCACTGAGAAAGGGCGTGGGGGTCATGCGGCGGCCTGCTTGATCCGCGAGCCGAGGTAGAAGCCGACCGGCTCGGTCACGGCATCCCCAAGCGCGGCGTAGCGGCGCGAGTCGGGCGTCGTCTCATCGAGCC
>DATGDO010000010.1:0-4245 GCA_035310805.1 Solirubrobacterales bacterium | reverse complement strand
TCACCGACCTGCACGCGTTCTATGAGCGACTCCGCGGCTCCGACCAGCCCGTGACCACGTCCCAGCCCTCGGTCGGTGACTTCATCGCCGTCTACGAGCCGCTGCTGGCGGAAGGCAAGGAGATCGTCTCGATCCACCTCTCGTCCGGCATCTCCGGCACATACGAGTCGGCGATGCAGGCCCGGGAGCGGCTCACCGCCGAGGACAGTGGCGGCGGGCGGATCGTGGTCTGCGACTCGCGGACCGGCTGCGGCGGCATGGGCCTGATGATCCTCGCGGCCGCCCGCGCCGCCGAGCAGGGCGCCGGCGCCGCCGAGGCCAGGGAGCGCGCCAACGCCGTCCGCGAGGCGCTCAAGATCTGGTTCGCCGTCGACACGCTCGACTACCTGCGCCGTGGCGGCCGCATCGGGGCGGCTCGCGCCTGGATCGGCAGCACGCTGAAGATCAAGCCGATCCTCACCCTCGAGCAGGAGATCACCCCGGTCGAGCGCGTCCGCACCCGGAGCCGGGCGTTCGAGCGGCTGATCGACTACGCGCGCCAGCGCCACGACGCCGGCGCGGACGCCTGGGTCGTCCAGCACGTCCAGGACCCGGAGAACGCCGGCCGTCTGGTCGAGGAATGCAAGCCGATCTTCGGCTGCGACCCCGTCTTCACCTCGGAGATCGGGCCGGTGATCGGAGCGCACGTCGGCCCGGGACTGCTGGGCGTCGGCGGCGTCCCGAAGTCCCTGCTCGAGTTCTGAGGCTCGCCGGACCCTAGCGCCGGCGGCGGAGCGCGATCGCCCCGCCGATCAGAAAGCCGACGACCGCCGCACCGACGGCGATCTCCGTGCGGTGCTCGCGGATCTGACGGCGGACGTCCGTCACCTGCAGCCAACGCGTCCGCAGGGCCTCGACGGTCCGGGAGAGCTCCTGGCGCTGCTGGACGATGTCGCGGCGGATCTGCTCGGCCGAGCGAGTCCCCGGGGGTGGCGGAGACCAGCGCCCATTGCCTCGGCTTGAAAGGGTCCGGCCCGCGGGCGTGCTCATGGTGTCTCCTCCTGTCCGTTCGGTGCCTCGAAGGCCGCCTTGATCTCCTTCGCCTCCTCGATCGCCATCTCGGGGGTCGGCGGGGCCGCTCGCTTGAAGGAGCGCCACGCGAACAGCCCGGCGCCCACGCCGATCAGGAGGAACAGCCCGGCCTCGACGAAGAAGCCGGCCCAGAAGTCATTGAAGACGAGGTCGTTGAGCAGCCAGGCGACCCCGTGCATGAGCAGGGCCAGCGCCAGCAGCGCGAAGACCCCCGCGGCCAGCCCCGCCACCGAGCCTCGCAGCAGGCTGTTCAACTTCTCGGTGACCTCCGCCTTGGCGAGCTCGATCTCCTCGCGGATCAGGACCGAGGCCCGGTCCGAGACCTCGAAGACGAGCTCGCCGACGCTCATCTCCTCCGGCGGCTTCGCGCCGTTGTCCGCGGGCGGTGCCTGGCTCGCCGGCGGCTGTGTGGCCGGCTCCTGCGGGCTGGGCTCGGCCGGCTGGCCGGCGCCCGCGGCGGGAGTGCCCTCGCCGTCCGTCACTCGGGTGGGTCCTCGTTGAACATCCGGCGCCAGATCACCTCCGAGAGGCGGTGCGCCGCGACCGTGGCAAGCGCCCCGGTGGCCGCCAGCAGGCCCGCCCAGATCAGTCGCCTCAGGATTTCGCTGTCCATGCTTTGCCTCCTCTCCCGGGAACGCGCTACCCGGGCTCCTGCGAGGAGTAAACCAACTCGGCGGCCCGCCCGCTGGCCTGGTCGACGGTGCGCTCCGCGTACGTCGCCCAGCGCTCGAAAAAAGTCCGGTAGACGGCGTGGGTCCAGCGTGGATCGGCGGCCTCGAGCAGGCCGTGCGATCCGGCCGGCAGAATCCAGACGCGGACCAGGTCGTTCCCCACCGCGGCCGCGGCCAGCATCCTCGCCTGCTCCACCTTGATGATGTGGTCGTCGTCCGGGTGGAGGATCAGCAGCGGTACCTTCGACTCGGCGACGTGGTCGAGCCCCCGGGCATTGGACCAGATCTGATCGGCGTCGATGCCGTAATAGGGCGCCGATACCACCTCCATCGCTCGCAGCATGTTCTCCGCCTCCGGCGGCCAGCGCCCGGAGCGGACCCGCGAGATCAGCGCGGCCTCGAAGGCGCGGTGGATCGGATAGCGGGGGTGGCCACGGGGCACGGGCTCGGAGAGCCGCTCCCATGTCATCTTGGGCACCGCGGGCGGCGAGACCGCCAGGATGCCGCCGTCGAGGGCGGTCGCGGCCTCCTCGTAGTGGCATGCGTTCAGCACCGAGCTGCCGCCGAGCGAGATCCCCAGCGCGCCGACGCTGGTCGCGCCGAGCTCCTTCATGTACCGGGCCAGCCCGAGGATGTCGAGGGCCTCCTTCCAGCCGGCCGTCGAGGGCGCCGGGCAGGTCAGCTCGGTCATGCCGAAGCTGCGCAGATCCAGGGCCGCGACGTTGAAGCCCCACTCGTAGAAGGCGCGAACAGCGATCTGCCGAACGTAGTCGAAGCGACTCGAGGTGAAGAGCCCGTGGACGACGATCAGGGAGGGCCGGGCCGCCTCCTGCAGCGCGATCGAGGCCGCGATCCGCTCCCCGTCAGCCCCCTCCACGATGTGATCCTTGAACTGGCCGGGGTAGCGGTAGCCGATCACGGCTCCCTCGCGGTGCTGGGCGACGACGAAGTTGGAGATGTCGGCCATGCCGCGGCGCAGCTCGGCGAGGTCGGAGTGCCGAAGGTCCTGGGGGATGGCGTGCAGGTCTCGCGTCAACGCGTCCATCGAGCGCTCGCGCTCCGGCGGCACGGGCAGCGGCCGCCTGCCGCGCCGCTCGAGCGAGACCAGGAAGTCCCGGACCCGGCCGCCGATCAGCTGGCCGAAGAGCCAGAGCGGCAGCAGCACGATCCCGAGCAGGACGTTGACGAGCTTGGCGGCGCCGTGCAGGACGCGGTCCTGGCGCTGAGTCCTTGCCAGTCCCTCCCACATGCCGAGCTCCCTAGCCGGCCACCGCGTCGCTGACCGGGCGCGGCTCCAGGCCGCCGCAGATCGTCTCGATCACGAGCTGCTTCGCCCGCTCATAGTCCTCGTCGGTCCCCGGGATCAGGTCGAAGATCCAGCCGGTGAGGAGCTGCTCGATCGCTCCGTAGAAGAGCATCGCGGCGAAGTTGGGGTCGACGTCGTCGCGGAACTCACCCGCCTCCTGGGCGTCGGAGACGATCTCGGCGACCAGGTCGTAGGCCCGGCGGATCTCTGCAAGATGGGTGCGGCCGAACGAGTTCGCGGCCCTGGTGACCTCGACGATGATCACCTTCATCAGCTCCGGCTCGTGCCGGTAGGACTCGATGATGAAGGTGGCGACCCCGGCGAGCTTGTCCCGGGGCGGCGCGTCGCTTTGGCGAACCTCCTGGCTCGCCTCGAGCAGCAGCTGCCAACGCTCCGAGAAGAGCTCGTTGAGCATCTGGTCCTTGGAGTCGAAGTAGTGGTAGACCAGCCCGTAGGCGACCCCGGCCTCGGCCGCCACGTCGGAGACCCGGGCGCTGTGGAAGCCCTGGCGGGCGAACACCGTGATCGCGGCGTCGAGGATCGCTCGCCGCTTGTCCGGGGCGGAGACCTGTGACATCAGGGCGCCCCCGCGGGGGCAGCCGGCTCGGCGACTGCCGCCTGCCCGCCGGCGGAGTCCTCGTCCGGCCATCGGTAGGCCTGAGGACGGCGGTGGCGCAGCGAGGGCAGGCTGTCGCGCATCTCGCTCTGGATCGCGAAGTCGAGCTGCGCCGAGACGAAACACTCGGTGTCGGCGGCCTGTGTCAGAACGAGCCCCCAGGGATCGACGATCATCGAGCGCCCGTAGCTGCGATGGTGCGGGGGTGCGAAGCCGATCTGCGCCGCGGCGACCATGAAGACCTGGTCTTCGATCGCCCGGGCCCGAATCAGGATCTCCCAGTGATCGCGCCCGGTGCGCTCGGTGAAGGCCGCGGGGACCGTGATCACGCCGGCCCCCCGCAGAGCGAGGATCCGGTAGAGCTCGGGGAAGCGGAGGTCGTAACAGATGGTGAGGCCGACCATGGTCCCGGCCGCTTCGCCGACGGCGATCTCCCCACCGGCCTGTTCGACCTCGGACTCGCGGTAGGCGACGTCGCCGACATCGACGTCGAACATGTGGATCTTGCGGTAGATCGCCCGCTGCTCGCCGTCGGGGCCGAACATCACCGAGGTGTTGGCGAGCTTGTCCCAGTCCGGGAC
>DATGDO010000009.1:0-3411 GCA_035310805.1 Solirubrobacterales bacterium | reverse complement strand
GCCCGCGCGCACCAGGGCCTCGGCGTCGCGCTCGAGCAGGTAGCCGTTGGTGGTGACCGCGATCTCATCGAGCAGTTCGATCTTCCGGAGCATGGCGACGAGCTTCGGGAGCTCGCGGCGCACCAGCGGCTCGCCGCCGGTCAGTCGCAGCGCCCTCACGCCCATCTCGGCGAACAGCCCCACCAACCGCTGCGTCTCCTCGAAGCTGAGGATCTCGGAGCGGTCGAGCCAGGGAAGGCCATCGGCCGGCATGCAGTACTGGCAGCGGAAGTTGCAGCGGTCGACCACCGACACCCGCAGATCGTCGATCAGGCGGCCGTGCCCGTCGCGGAGCGCCTCGCGTCGCATCACCGCGCGCGGTGGTCTCGTGTCGACTGGCACGTCCGTCACCGCGCCGCCGTGGCCTCGCGCGCCTGGTCGGCGGCCGCATCGTGGATTCGGCCCTTGACGCTCATCAGGCGACCTCCCCCGTGCCCCCGGCGCACGGCGGTGATCTCCCCCATGATCGAGATCGCTGTCTCGGCGGCGGTGAGAGCACCGATATCGAGCCCGATCGGAGCCGCCAGCCGGCCCAGCTCCTGGTCGGTGAGCCCCTCCGCGAGCAGGCGCTCGCGGCGCTTCTCCTGGGCGCGGCGGCTGCCCATCGCTCCGACGTATTGGGCCTCGGAACGAAGGGCGATCTCGAGCACGGCATCATCGAGCTTGGGGTCGTGGGTGAGGACGGCGATCGAGGTCGCCCGGTCGATACCCCCGAGCTGATCGAGCGCCTTGTCGGGCCACTCGGCGATCACCTGTTCGGCTTCGGGGAAGCGGTCGGCGGTGGCGAATCGCTTGCGAGGGTCGACGACGAAGGCGCGCCAGCCCGCCATCCGAGCCACGGCGGCCAGCTGGGCGGCGAAATCGACCGCGCCGAAGATGATCAGGCGAGGCGGTGGCGCGACCGCATCGACGAACAGGGTCCTGCCGTCGTGCTCGTGCAGCTGGCTGTGCTCGGACCACATCGCCTCGTCCGCCAGCGCCATCGCCGCGGCATCGAGCTCCGGACTGCCCAAGGTGCCGACCGGCGCCTCGCCTTCGGCCAGCAGCAGTCTCGCCCCCACGTCCTTCGGGCCCTCGAGGAGGGTGACCAACGCCCCGCGGCCACCGCGGCGGGCGAGCTCCGCGAAGCGCCCCTGCAAGCTTTCGGCGTCGTAAGTCTCCACCCAGATCGAGATCTCGCCGCCGCAGGGCAACCCCACGTCCCAGGCGTCCTCGTCGGCAATCCCGTAGTGCAGGAGCTGCGGGTCGTCGCCCGCGAGGATCCCCTCCGCGACCTGGACCACCTGCCCCTCGACGCAGCCGCCCGAGACCGCACCGACCAGACTGCCCCCGTCGTTGACCGCCATCTTGGTCCCTGAGGGTTGCGGAGCAGACTTCTTCGTGTCGACGACAGTCGCCAGGGCAACCCGGCTGCCGCCCTTGACCCAAGCCTCGACGGCCTCCATGACGTCCCTCATCTCAGCTCATCTTCCTCCAGCATCCATGCCAACCAGCCAATCAAGGCCCTGCGCGACGATCTGATCCTGGTCGTCACGATATTTGAGGACCGAGCCCAGCGTCCGCTCCGCCGCGGAGGCGTCGAGGTGATCGACCCCGAGCAGCTCGAGGGCCGCCACCCAGTCGATCGTCTCGGCGATCCCCGGAGGCTTCTGCACCTCGCTCTGGCGCAGGCGGCGCACCGCCTCGGCGGCCTCGCTCGCCAGCTCCTCGGCCGTTCCCGGCACCCGCCGGCGAACGATCTCGACCTCGCGCTCGGGGCTCGGGTAGTCGATCCAGTGGTACAGGCAGCGGCGCTTGAGCGCGTCGTGCAGGTCTCGAGTGCGGTTCGACGTCAGGATCACCGCCGGCGGCTGAGTCGCGCGAATGGTGCCGATCTCCGGAATGGTGACGCTGGACTCCGCGAGCAGCTCGAACAGGAAGGCCTCGAAGTCGTCGTCGGCCCGGTCCAGCTCATCCACCAGCAGAATCGCCGGCATCGGCCCCGCGTATTCGATCGCCCGCAGCAGCGGCCGGGGCGTCAGGAACTCCCTGCCGAAGAGCTCGTCCTCCGTGAACTCCGCGCCCGTCGCCTCGGTCGAGCGGATCCTGAGCAGCTGGCGCGGATAGTTCCACTCGTACAGGGCCTCTGAGACGTCGATGCCCTCGTAGCACTGCAGCCTGATCAGCTCGGTGCCGAGCGCCGCGGCCAGCGCCTTGGCCGCCTCGGTCTTGCCGACGCCGGCCTCCCCCTCGAGAAGCAGCGGCTGCGGCAACCGCAGCGAGAGGAAGAGTGCCGTGGCGAGCCCGTCGTCGGCCAGGTAGTCGACCTGGTCGAGCAGCCGCTTGAGCGAGCCGATGTCGGGAACCGCCGTCGCCAGCGGGATCTCCTCCCCGGTCCGCACCGGAGCCGTCATGCCGAGGTCCCCGCCTCAGCCAGGATGGCCTCGTAGTCCTCGCGCGTATCGACATCGGACGGGATAGGGCCCGGCACCCGGACCTCGACGACCTCGTCCGCGAAGCGATCCATCAACTTCCAGACCGCCTTGTCGCCGCGCAGCCCGCCCAACTCGGCGAACAGCCCCCGGCCGAAGGCCAGAGGATGTCCACGCCCATCGTCGTAGCGACAGACGGCCAGCATCGTGCCGGCACGGGTGCCGCCGATCAGCTTCCGAACCGTCGCCGGCGTCACGCCCGGTTGATCGCCCAGCAGCAAGACGAGCAGATCGCAGCGAGGGTCCAGGGCGCTCAGCCCGGCGGCGATCGATGAGGAGCAGCCCTCGCCGTAGTCCGGGTTCTCGACCACCGTGATGCTCTGCAGGTCGACCCTGCGCCGCACCTCCGCGGAGCCGCCGCCGAGAGCCACGATCAGCTGGTCGAACCCGCTCGCCCGGGCGGTGTCGAGGGTGTGGCCGAGCAGGGTGCCCGAGCCGTAGGAGAGCAGCTGCTTGGGCTCTCCAAGCCGCCGTGAGCCTCCGGCCCCGAGCACCACGCCGGTGACGAACCGCTCAGCGGGCTGCGCCACCGGGAACACCCTCGGCGCTGAAGCTGTCACGGCAACCCTCCGAGCAGAAGTAGAACCGCTCGCCCTCCCGCTCGAGCTGGATGCTCGCCGTGCTGATGGCGACCTCCATGCCGCAAACCGGGTCGACGGCCGCCTCGATCGGCGCGGGGGGCGGAGCTGGAGCGGGCTCCGGCGGCGCGTGAGCGGGCTCCGCCGGCGCGGCGACGTAGGCCTCGGCCCTGCCCAGACGTTTGAGGGCAACGATCTCGGCGAGGATCGCGAGCGCGATCTCCTCGGGCGTCTCGGCTCCTATCTCGAGTCCCGCCGGGGTGTGGAGCTGGGACAGCAGCTCTTCGGGCAGGTCGAGGGACTGCCTGACGGCGTCGCCACGG
>DATGDO010000008.1:0-11685 GCA_035310805.1 Solirubrobacterales bacterium | reverse complement strand
TCGTACCTCTCCAGCGCTCTGGAGGGCCCGGTCGGCATCGCCGCCGCCGCCCACGCCGTCCAGGCGCTCCGCTCCAGGGACGGCGACGCCGGGGTCGCCCACGGCCTCGCAACCGAGCGCCTCTTCTCCACCACGGTCGGTCACGGCCTCGTCGCCGAGCGAGACGAGCTGCGGGTGGACGATCGCCCCGGCCTGGGCGTGGAGCTCGAAGAAGACGCGCTTGCGGCGCGGCGACTCGACTGATCTACCGTTAGATGCGAGGGTGCGCCGCAGCCGGAGGCGAGGCGCAACCCGTTTGATCATGGATCCGACCAACCGCAACACGGCCCTGGCCTCCGCGATGGCCGAGGAGCTGGCGCGCTCGGGCGTCCGCAGGGCGGTCATCTCCCCCGGCTCCCGCTCCGCCCCGCTCGCGGTGGCCCTCTGGCGCCAGCCCGGGATCGAGGTGACGGTGATTCTCGACGAGCGGAGCGCGGGGTTCTTCGCGCTCGGCACGGGCCTCGCCACCGGGGAACCGGCCGCCGTGCTCTGCACGTCCGGGTCTGCGGCGGCGAACCTGCATCCCTCGATCGTCGAGGCCGACCAGGCGGGGGTGCCGATGATCGTGCTCACCGCCGACCGACCGCCGGAGCTGCGCGACATCGGCGCCGGCCAGACGATCGACCAGCTCAAGCTCTACGGGGACGCGGTGCGGTGGTTCTGCGAGGTCGGTACCCACGAGGCCGACGACGACGGCCTCCTGCACTTCCGCGCGGTCGCTTGCCGCGCCCATGCCGCCGCCATCGGGGACCCGCGGCCGGGGCCCGTCCACCTCAATCTGCCCTGGCGCGAGCCCCTCGCTCCGCTTCCCGTCGAGGGCCAGGTGACCGCCTCCGATCCTCTCGCGTTGAGGGGCCGCGGCGATGCCCCGCTGAGCACCGTCACACGCGTCGTCTCGCGAGCCGACCAGGGCCTGCTCGACCGCGTAGCGGAGCGGATCGTGGGCGCGCCGCGCGGGCTGATCGTCGCCGGGCGGCAGGCCGACCCAAAGCTGGCCGAGCCGGTCGCGGCCCTGGCCGCGGCCTGCGGCTATCCGATCCTGGCCGAGCCCACCTCGCAGCTGCGGCGTGGGCCCCACGACCGCTCGCTGGTGATCTCGACCTACGACCAGATCGCTCGCGATCGCCCGCCGGATCTCGAGCCCGAGCTCGTCCTGCGCTTCGGCGACCTGCCGACCAGCAAGCCGCTCCGCCAGTGGCTGGCGGCGGTCCAGGGCCTCGAGCAGATCGTGATGGACCCGCTCGGTGAGTGGCGCGAGCCGACTCGCAGGGCGGGGAAGATCCTGCGCGCCGATCCCACGGCCACCGCCCGCTCCCTGACGAAGAGGTTGTCCCGTCTGCGGCCGGGGGCGAGCGCCGTGGCCGGCTCACCCTTCGCGACGGGCTGGCTCGTGGCCGAGCGCGCCGTTCGCGACGCCGTGGACGAGCGGATCCGGTCGCTGGAGGAGCTCAGCGAGCCGGGGGTCTGGACCGCCCTCTCGCGGGCGCTACGCGACGGGGACTCGGTGCTCGCGGCGTCCAGCATGCCGGTGCGCGACCTGGAGGCCTTCCTCCGTCCGGGGCCCGAGGGAGTTCGATTCGCCTCGAACCGAGGGGCCAACGGGATCGACGGCCTGGTCTCGACCGCGGCGGGCCTGGCAACCGGTACCGGCGCGCGGACCTGGGCGGTGATCGGCGACCTGGCCCTGTTCCACGATCTCAACGGGCTCAGCGCCGCTCGCAACGTGCCGGACCTGCGATTGATCGTGATCGACAACTCGGGCGGCGGCATCTTCCACTTCCTTCCCCAGGCGGCGGCGATGCCCGAGAGCGAGTTCGAGCAGCTGCTCGGCACACCGGCCGGACTGGATCCGGCGGCGGCCGCGGAGCTGTTCGGGCTCACGGTCGAGGCCCCGTCCGGGCCGGCGGAACTCGAGGCGGCGCTCGCCGGGGAGGCCCGCATGATCGTGGTCCGGACCGACCGGCGCCGGAATCTCGAGCTACATCGCGAGCTCAGCTCGCTAGCAGGGGCAGCAGCGCCTCGAACTTGAGCTCCGACTCCTGAAGCTCGGCCGTGGGGTCGGAGTCCGAGACGATCCCGCAGCCGGCGAACAAGTGGGCCTCGCGGTCTCGCAGGAGGGCCGAGCGCAGCCCGACGCAGAACTCGCCGTCCTCCGCTCCGTCCATCCAGCCGACCGGCCCCGTGTACCAGCCCCGGTCGATCCCCTCTAGCTCCTCGATCAGCTCAAGCGCGGGCTCCCGCGGCTCGCCGCCGATCGCGGGCGTCGGGTGAAGGAAGCCGGCGAGCTCGATCGCGCTGTGGGACTCCGCGAGCTGGGCCCGGATCGGGGTCGCCAGATGCTGGAGGTTCCCGACCTTGACCACGAAGGGCTCGCCCTCCGCGTGCACCCAGACCGAATGCGGCCGCAGCGAGCGCTCGATCCGGCGGACGACGATCCCGTGCTCGTCGCGGACCTTGGGGCTCCGGAGCATCGCCTCGCCGAGGTGGTCGTCGACGGCGGGGTCCGCGCTCCGGGAGGTGGTGCCGGCGAGCGCCACCGTTGCCGCGACGGCGCCCGAGCGGCGCACGAGCAGCTCGGGGCTGGCGCCGATGAACGCCGCCTCGGGGGTGCCGAAGCAGAAGCAGAAGCAGGACGGGAAGAGATCGCGCAGCGCCCCCAACAGGGCCGCGGGGTCGTGCGCCGCGGGCGCCTCGACCGTCAGCTCCCGGGCGAGCACCACCTTGTCGACGTCGGAGGAACGGATCCGATCGACGGCCGCCGAGACGATCCGCTCGTAGCGCTCGGGCGGGTGGCGTCCCGAGATCCTCGTGGCCGCGCTCGGATGGGGATCCGTCGGCGTCAGCGTCCCCGTGCGGAGCGAGGCGAGCCGGCCGGCGATCCGCTCGAGGACCGCCTCGACGGCGACTCCGGGGTGGAGCATCGCCGATGCGGTCAGGAAGCTGCGCCCGTCGCTCCGGGCCACGGAAACCTCGGGGAGGACCGCGAGGGCGGGCGGGAGCGACGACCAGATCGAGGAGAAACCGCCGGCCGGTGAGAACGCCAAGCCGGTCGCCCAGACCGGCCCGGCGCCTGCGGGAAGTGCCGTCGGCTCCTCCGCGACGCGATCGTGCATCGCCCGGGAGCAGCCGGCGGCAAGGTCGGCGAACCGGCCCTCCCCCCTGCTGACGACCTCGGCGGCGGTGCCGAGGCCGGCGAGCCCGAAGCCGCGGTCCGGCTGCGCCCAGGAGAACCAGCGGTCGGAGGCGAGCCTGGAGCCGGCCGCGATCGCCGTCGGATCCAGGTCCCCGTCGAGCTCCACCGTCACGGAGACGAGCCCGCGGTCCCCCGCGCGTGAGAGCACACTCTCGAACTGGTCGAGGAGCGGGCGGGCGTCGATGGCGACGCTCATGCGTGGAGCCTACGAGTCGGGCTTGGAGCGGGCGATCGCGACCTCGCCCGTGCGGACCATCTCGATCAGGCCGTGCGGACGGATCATCCGCTCGAAGGCCTCGACCTTGTCGGCGCTGCCGGTCACCTCGATCGTCAGCGAGCGGCGGGAGACGTCGACGATCTTCGCCCGGAAGATCTCGGCGAACTGCATGATCTCCGCGCGGCTCTCGATCGGGGCGGAGACCTTGAACAGGGCCATCTCGCGGGCGATCGTCTCGCCCGGGTCCATGTCCCTGATCTTGATCACGTTGACGAGCTTGTGAAGCTGCTTGGTCACCTGGTCGATCGGGTGGACGGCCCCGTCGACGGTCAGGGTGATGCGCGAAACCTCGGGATCCTCCGTGGGCCCGACCGCGAGCGTGTCGATGTTGAAGCCGCGGCGGCTGAACAGGCCAGCGATCCGGGCGAGGACGCCCGGCCGGTTCTCCACCAGAATCGAGAGAACGTGCTTGCGGCCGGTCAACGCGCCCGCGGCGGCGTCCAGGTCCTCAAGCTTGATCAGATCGGGGGTTCCGGCTTCCATCAGCCCACCATGTCCCGGGCGGCGGCGCCGGCCGGAATCATCGGGTAGCAGTTCTCGTCCTTGGTGACGCGGACGTCGAGCAGGACCGGCCCCTCGCTGGCGAGGGCGTCGCGCATCGCGCCCTCGACCTCGCTCTTGTCGTCGACCGTCATGCCCTTGACGCCGAAGGCCTCGGCCAGCTTCGGCCAGTCCGGGCTCGGGCCCATCTCGACGGCGGAGTAGCGGCCATCCCAGAAGAGCTCCTGCCACTGTCGGACCATGCCGAAGTAGCCGTTGTTCATCAGGAAGACCTTGACCGGGATTTCGTGGCGCACGGCCGTGGCGAGCTCCTGGCAGGTCATGATCAGGCTGCCGTCGCCGGCGAGGCAGATGACCGTGTCGTCCGGGCAGGCGACCTTGGCGCCGATCGCCGAGGGCAGCCCGAAGCCCATCGTGCCGAGCCCGCCGGAGTTGATCCAGCGGCGCGGCCTTTCGAAGCCGTAGTACTGGGCCGCCCACATCTGGTGCTGGCCCACGTCGGAGGTGATGATCGCGTCGCCCTCGGTGGCGCGGAACATCGCCTCGATCATCGCCTGAGGCTTGATCTCGGCGTCGGCCGAGTCCTCGTAGGTGAGCGGGTACTCCTTCTGCCAGGCGTGGATCTGCTCCCACCAGCCGTCGAGGCGGGAGCGGTCGGCCTGCGAGGCCCGGTACTCCTTGACCAGCTTCGGGAGGACCTCCTTGGCGTCACCGACGATCGGGATGTGCGCGGGGACGTTCTTGGAGATCTCCGCGGGATCGATGTCGATGTGCACGAACTTGGCACGCGGCGCGAACTCGGAGAGCTTGCCCGTAATCCGGTCGTCGAAGCGGGCGCCAACGCAGATGATCAGGTCCGCGTTGTCCATCACGTAGTTCGCCGTGCGAGTCCCGTGCATGCCGAGCATGCCGAGCCATTGCCGGTGACTCGCCGGGAAGCCGCCCAGCCCCATCAGGGTGCAGGTGACCGGGAAGTTGTCAGCGAGGCAGAGCTCGCGCAGCTCCTCGGAGGCGTTCGCGTTGATCACGCCGCCTCCGGCGTAGATCACGGGCCGCCGGGCGTTGGCGAGGGCCTTCGCGGCCAGTCGGATCTGCTTGATGTTCCCCTCGGTGGAGGGCTTGTAGCCCGGCAGGTTGGGGGTGTCGGTGCTCGGCTCGTACTCGATGTCGGCCCTGGACAGATCCTGCGGCACGTCCACCAGGACGGGGCCGGGCCGGCCCGTCGAGGCGATGTGGAAGGCCGAGTGGACGTAGTCGGGGATCTTGCGCGGGTCCTGAACCATGAAGGAGTGCTTGACGATCGGCATCGTGATGCCGTTGACGTCAGCCTCCTGGAAGCCGTCGGTGCCGATCAGCTCGGTGCGCACCTGGCCGGTGATGAAGACGGTCGGCACCGAGTCCATGATGGCGTCGGCGATCGGTGTCACCAGATTGGTGGCGCCCGGTCCCGAGGTGGCGAAGGCGACACCGACCCTGCCCGAGGCCTTGGCATAGCCCTCGGCCATGTGGCCGGCCCCCTGCTCATGGCGCGCCTGGATGTGGTCGAGGTCCGCGTCGTGGACAGCGTCGTAGATCGGCAGGTTGGCCCCGCCGGGGATGCCGAAGATGTGCCTGGTGCCCTCGGCCTTGAGGGCCTCCATCAGTGCATCAGCCGCGCGCATGGGCCGATGGTAGCCAAGCGCTTGCGGCTGGCGCGAATCGATTCTCTCTCGCGATGGGGAGGCCGATGTCCGCGCGCCCTTCGGGAGAGGCAGCCCTCGAGCGTGGGCCGCATGAACGAGCACCGGGAGGAAGGCGAGCCGAGACCCACCCCCGGGTCTTCGCCCCGGACCGCTAGCCCGGACTACCCATCCGCTAGCCCCCGACCCGCGGCGGCCAGCGACGGCTATCAGATTGGTAGCGCGGAGCCACCGACCTCAGCAGAGGTACCCGGGTCTGCCTCCTCGGAGCCGGAGGAGGTGGACGGCGCCATGGACCCCTTCCGGGCGTTCGCGGAAAGCGCCGCCAAGGCGCGCGAGCGCAAGAAGAGAGAGCGCGACCCGGGAACCTGGCTCCCGGGGCCAGACGATCTCGACCAGGAGCTGGGAAGTCCCGATGGCGAGACTCGCTTCAGCGGGGACTCTTACCGCGGCCGCGGGAACCCGCAAGTGAGCGTGCGGCTGAGGCCCTCTGACTTCGAGCGGCTACGACGGGCCGCGGCGCTCTACGGCGTGCGCCCTACGACGCTCGCACGCATGATGGTCATCCGGGGCGTCAAGGCCATTCTCGACGCAGACCTGCGCCGAAGCGGCGAGTTCCTCAGGGATCGGGACCGGTACTAGCGGGCGCCGGCGGGAGCCCTGGACGGCTTCCACTGGGTGCGTGGGTCGATCGCGGAGTCGATCACGCGATCGCGGTGCCGCTCGATCGTCTTCAGCATCGAGCGGACCAGCTCGTCACCGAGGTAGCTCGGCTTCAGCCCGAGGTCGAGCAGCTTCGTGTGGATCGGGTTGTAGTAGTGCTCCTCGGCCTCGACGCGCGGGTTCTGGACGTGGTCGATCTCGATCTCCATCCCGACCTCGGCCGCGGAATGCTGCACGAGGCCGGCGAGCTCCGCAACGGAGAACTGCTCGGTGAACTGGTTGAAGACGCGGTACTCGCCCGGCTCGGCGGGGTTGCCGACCGCCAGCTCGATGCACTGGAGCGTGTCGCGGATGTTGAGGAAGCCCCGAGTCTGGCCACCCTTCCCGTACACGGTGAGGGGGTGTCCGACGACGGCCTGGACGCAGAAGCGGTTGAGGACGGTCCCGAACCACTCGTCGTAGTCGAAGCGGGTGCAGAGCCGCTCGTCCTGCGCGGTCTCGTCGGTCTCCATGCCGTAGACGACTCCCTGGTTGAGGTCGGTCGAGCGCAGTCCCCAGACCCGGCAGGCGAAGTGGATGTTGTGCGAGTCGTGGACCTTCGAGAGGTGGTAGAGCGAGCCGGGCATCTTCGGGAAGGGCAGCGTGTCCTTCCGGCCCTTGTGCTCGATCTCGATCAAGCCCTCCTCGATGTCGATGTTGGGCGTGCCGTACTCGCCCATCGTCCCGAGCTTCACGAGGTGGCAGTCGGGGGCGTGATCACGGAGGAAGAAGAGCAGATTGAGCGTGCCGATCACGTTCGTGTACTGGGTCTCCACCGCCTGCTCGCGGCTCGCCATCGAGAAGGGCGCCGAGGGCTGCTCGCCGTAGTGGATGACCGCCTCCGGCCTGGTCTCGACGATGACCTCCTCGAGGAAGGCCGCATCCTCGATCGCACCCACGTAGGAGCGGATCTCCTTGCCGGAGACCTCGTGCCAGGCGTAGACGCGCTGCTCGAGTGAGGAGATCGGGGTCAGCGAGTCGGTGCCATGCCGCTCGTGCCAGTGACGGCGGGAGAAGTTGTCGACGACGGAGACCTCGTGCTCACGGGCCGAGAGGCGCATGGCCGTCGGCCAGCCGAGATATCCGTCGCCCCCGAGGATGAGGACGCGCATGAGAGGCGGCAGGGTAGCGCCCTCGGCGGCGCATCGTCGTGCCCGCCCAGCCGCTGACGCGGGGCTATTCTGGCCGCCGCCTTGACCGTCCCCGTGCTCGCCTCCGTGTTCCCCGAAGAGCTCACCGCGCTCCGCGCGTTCGGGCTGATCCTGGCCGTACTGCTGATCGGCTTCGCTGTCTGGAAGCGCCGCTCGATGTCCAACGGGGCCGTCCTCCTGGCGATCTTCGGAGGCCTGGCGCTCGCGGTCGTCTCCGGAACCGAGCTGCTCAACGCCCTGCTCTCCGCCTTCGCATTCGAGCGGGGCAACGGCGGCCGGATCCTGGGCCTGGCCGTCTTCTCGATCGTGATCCTCTTCTTCCTCGTCCTGCGGGCGCTGACCGAGAGCTCGCGGATGAACCAGCAGCTCTCGGCGCTGCTCGAGGGCCTCGCCTGGGAGGAGTTCCGCCAGGCGAAGCTGCCCGAGCGGTTCCGCGACCGGGTGGCGGTCGTGATCCCGGCCTACAACGAGGCCGCGACCGTCGGCGACGTCGTCCGTCAGATCCCCCAGGAGATCTGCGGCGAGCGGACGGCGGTCCTCGTGGTGGACGACGGATCCCGGGACGACACCAGCGAGGCTGCCGCCAAGGCGGGCGCGATCGTCGCCCGCCACGTGATCAACCGCGGAGGCGGCGCCGCGCTCCGCACCGGCTACCGGCTGATGTCCGAATCGGGCGCACTCGTCGTGGTGACGCTCGACGCCGACGGCCAGCACCTGCCGAGCGAGATGGAGCGCCTGGTCAAGCCGGTGCTCGACGACGAGGTCGACGTCGCGCACGGCTCGCGCGTGCTCGGGGAGGCGGACCCCAATTCCCGCTCGCGGGAGCTCGGCATCGTGTTCTTCAACAAGCTCGTCTCGTTCATCACGCGCACCAAAGTCTCGGACTGCTCCAACGGCTACCGCGCGGTGCGGACCACGGTTCTCCCGATGCTGGTCCTGCGCCAGGAGCAGTTCCACACCTCGGAGTTCCTGATCGAGGCGATCAAGCGCGGGGTGCCGGCGAAGGAGGTCCCCGTGACTGTCGCCAAGCGGACTTACGGGCACTCGAAGAAGCCGGCCGTGGTGCGCTATGGCCTCGGCTTCGCCAACGCGATCGTCCGGACCTGGCTGCGCTAGCGGTGCTGAAGTATTGGCACGAAAGGAAGGAGGATCAGGTATGCCGCCGCACTGATGAGCTCCTCAGCCCGCGGCGCGATCGGCCCGACCCGGCCGAACCTGAGCCGGGTCCGGCAGGTAGAGGTCGGTTCCGCAGCGCGGGCAGACCTGGACGTGGAGCTTGACGATCTTGTTGCATGTGGGGCAGCGCCGCTCGGGCTCCTCGTGCTCTGAGCGGTAGAGGATCACGGCGATCAGGCCCAGGATCGGGAGCACCGTCCCGACCAGGAACCAGATGAAGAAGGAGCTTCCCTTCCCCCGACCCACAATCCCGGTCGCGAGCCCGGCGAGGAGGGCGATGAGCAGATACGGGGCGCCGGCCATCGGCACCAGGGTACGGGCCACTGACGGCGGACGACCCTCGATGGTCCACTAGTTCGCGTCGAGCGGGCGGTGCGAGCCACCGAGCTCGTACGCCTGGTCGCGCAGCGGGCGCGGATGGCCGATCGAGCCGACCTCGGAGAGGTCGCGCCTGAAGGGCAGGCTGACGGTCCAGTCGATCACCGCCCGGATCTTCCGGAAGGCGCCGGGTATCTGGCTGAGGTGGTAGGTGCGGGCCATCCACCAGGCGAGGAATCCCGAGAAGGTGCGGCCGCCGACCCGGCCAACCGCCTTGTATCGCCCGAGGTTGACGAAGGCGGTCCTGCTCGAGTACGTGTAGCTCCTGGGCTCCCCGATGCCGAGCTCAGAGGCGACGTTCGCGGCGACCACCTTGGCCTGGCGGATCGCGTACTGCGCAGCCGGCGGGGAGAGGCCCCGCTTGCGGTCCGGGACCGCAGCGCAGTCCCCGATCGCCCAGACTCCGTTCATTCCTCTGACGGCGAGGTGATCGTCGACCTCAACGCGGCCGCGCTCGTCGAGCGGCAGCGAGAGATGCGTCAGACTCGGGTGCGCCCTCACCCCGGCCGTCCAGACGATGGTTCTCGTCGGCACCGTCTCGCCCGTGGAGAGCGTCACGCTCTCGGCGTCGACGGCATCGAGCGTGGTGCCGAGGCGGATCTCGATCCCGCGGCCCCGCAGCTCGCGGACCGCGTAGTCGGCGAGCTTCTCGTCGATCTCCGGGAGGACGCGCCCCGTCGCCTCAATCAGGATCCACCGCATGCCGTGCAGCCGCGCACGCGGATAGGAGTCCATCGCGTCGGCGGCGAAGTCCTGGAGCTCGGCCAGCGCCTCGAGGCCCGCGTAGCCGCCCCCGACGAAGACATAGGTGAGCAGGCGCTCACGGCGCGCCGGGTCCTCGGTCGCGTTCGCCTGCTCGAGCGTCTCGACCACGTGGTTGCGCAGCCAGATCGCGTCGGCGAGACTCTTGAATCCGATCGCGTGCTCGGCGAGACCCGGCACGGGCACGGTCCGGGACACCGAGCCGAGCGAGAGCACGAGCTGGTCGTAGCGGATGCTCTCGGTCTCGCCCTCGTGGGTCCGCAGCTCGACGGTCCGCGCTGCAGGGTCGTGGGACGTGATCGCGCCGAGCCGCAGGTAGGTTCGCTTGAGCATCTCCCGCAGCGGCGTGACCACGTGGCGCGGCTCCAGCATGCCGGCCGCGGCCTCGGGCAGGAAGGGCGTGTAGAGCAGGAAGTTGACGTCGTTGACGAGCATCAGCCGTGCCGACTGCTTGGGCAGCGTCCGCTCGAGCCGCCTGGCCACGTTCGCGCCGCCGAATCCACCACCGGCGATCACGACGTTCCAGGCCATGAACCTCAGTATGACCGCTGAAGAGGCGCTTGTAACAGCTTGTTACAAGTATCTCCCCATTCCAGAGCGGTTTGCGGTCTACTCGTCAGCGGGGAAGCTTGTTGCACTGGGCGAGTATGACCTGACGCTGCGGCGCCGACCAGCCCTGGGCCCACTTGATGCAATCCTGGCGGGCACTGATCGTGGCGGTTCTCGCCGACGCGCTGGTTCCGGTCTGCGTGGGCCTTTTCCCGGTCTTCTGGGTCACCGTCGGCTCCGCGGCCCTGCTTCGGGTCTTCGTCGCCCGCTCCGAGGTCGCCGCCGCCGGTGTGGTCCCGGCAGCGGGAACGTTCTGCTTGTCCCCACACGCACTCAGCAGCGTGGTCAGCGCAAGCGCTGCTACGGCGATCACTGGCCCTGACTTCCGCACGCTCACCGACGGCCCGCAGTCAATCAATCTGGTTTATGGCGCAGCTAAAGAACCGCGGCGGCGGGGAACCCCTTCACGCGCGGCTGCACGACCAGGCTGTAGCGACACGGTTTCCTACAAACGCTCCTTGATCAGCCTGGTGACGGCGCCGCCGTCGGCCCGGCCCTTCGTCTCCTTCATCACCGCGCCGACGATCCGGCCGATCGCCTTGTCGTTCCCCTGGCGGACCTGCTCGGCGGCCTCCGCCTCCGCCTCGATCGCGCGGTCGACGATGCCCTCCAGCTCGGAGTAATCGGAGATCTGGGCGAGGCCCTCCCGCTCGACGATCTCCGCCGGGTCTCCCCCCTCCGCGACCAGCTTGGCGAGGACCTGCTTGCCGGCGCCGTGGGAGATCGTCTTGCCCTCGACCAGCCCGGCCAACGCCGCGACGGCCTCGGGTGTCGCCTTCGAGGCGAGCGGATCGTCCTCGCCGCCCGCCTGCCTCAGTGCGGCCACCAGCTCCCCGGTCACCCAGTTGGCGACCGCCTTCGCGGGCGCCCCGTCGCCGGCGGCGACCGCCCGCTCGAAGTACTCGCCGATCTCGGCATTGAAGGCCAGCGCGGTCGCCGCCTCCTCGGAGAGGCCCACCTCACCGAGATAGCGCTCGCGCCTCGCCGCGGGCAGCTCGGGGAGGGATTCCCGGGCCTCCTTGACCATCTCCTCGGTGGGGACCACCGGGACGAGATCCGGCTCGGGGAAGTAGCGGTAGTCGTGGGCGTACTCCTTCGAGCGCAACGGCGTCAGGGAGCCGTCCTCCGGGTGGAAGTGAAGCGTCTCCTGGACGACCTCCTCGCCCCTCTCGACCAGATCCCTCTGGCGGGCCAGCTCGGCCTCGATCCCGCGCTCGA
>DATGDO010000007.1:0-2132 GCA_035310805.1 Solirubrobacterales bacterium | reverse complement strand
ATGCCGGCGTCGACCAAGCGCTGCATGTCGGGCTCCAGTGAGAACTCGACGACGTCGGCCGGCTGACCGGACTCGACGGCGCGGCTCTGGTCGCCCGACGCTCCAAAGGAATTGGAGAAGTCGACGTTCTTGCCGTCCGATGTGTTCTTGAACCCGGGCTCGAGGCTCTGCTCGTAGACCTGCTGTGGAGTCGAGTACGCCACCAGATTGAGCGTGGTTCCGCTCGAGCCGCACGCGGCGATGCCGACGACCGCTCCGAGGGCGACCACGGCGATCCCAAGGCGTGTGGCGAGGCGCCCCGGCTGGCGCTTCTTGGTTGCCTGAGTCATAGAGGCTTTTTCTGCCCTTTCTTCATGGGTTTCGTTGACAAGGTCGGGCACCGTAGCAGACTTCTCGACTTTCTGGATCAACAAACCTTCTAAAGGGCGCGGCCGTGTAGGGAAGACGCAGGCGGGAAGGAGCATCTCCGCATGAGAGCGATGCTGGTCATCTGGCTCACCCTGATCGCGACCGGGCTGATCTTCTACTCCGTGATCGGCCTGGCGCACAACTGAGGCCGCGAATGCGCCGCTTCATTCGTGACCACTCCCTCTCCCTCTTCTTCCTCGTGATCTTCCTCGTCGCCCTCGTCGGGCAGGCGATCGCGGGCCACACCCTCCACAACGAGGACGCCATGGCCCACCACGGCGCGACGATGACCTTCTGGCGCTACATCGTCTCCTCCGACTTCGGCAACGCGGTGATGGAGAACTGGCAGTCGGAGTACCTGCAGTTCATGCTCTTCATGCTCGCCACGATCTGGTTGATCGAGCGCGGCTCACCCGAGTCGAAGGAGCCGGGCGAGCAGGGCCTCGAGTCCGACGAGGAGCAGAAGGTGGGGGAGCACGCCGAGAGGGAATCGCCCGACTGGGCGAAGCCGCGCGGCATCAAGACCTTCGTCTACTCCAATTCGCTGCTGATCGTGATGTCGATCATCTTCTTCGGCTCGTGGTTCGCGCAATCGGTGACCGGCTGGACGAGGTACAACGCGAACCAGGTCGACCACCACGAGAAGGTGGTGTCGTGGATCGGCTACCTGGGATCGGCGGACTTCTGGCAGGCGACGCTGCAGAACTGGCAGTCGGAGTTCCTCGCGGTCGGCTCCTTCGTGGCGATCACCGCGTTCCTCCGCCAGCGCGGCTCTTCCCAGTCGAAGCCGGTGGGCGCGCCCCACGACGCCACCGGCGTCGAGGGCTGACCGCCGCTAGTCCGCCTTGCCGCCGCGCCGGCGGATCGCGCGCCGCAGCTCGTCCTTGCCCATCTTCGAGCGGCCGCGGATGTCGAGACGGGCCGCCTCGCTGTTGAGCTGCTCGCGGGTCTTGGCCCGGCCCTTGCGGACCGCGTTCGCCTCCTGGCCGAGGGCGGTCCTGGTCCTGCTCGGCAGGTTCTTCAGCGTCTGCTTCTTGCGCGCACCGGCCTGCGCCTTCTTCACGTTGCGCCTGGCGGCGCGCCGCTGGGTCTGGGTGGCCATCAGCGATTCCTCCCTTCCACGGCTCCGACGAGCTGGCGCTTGTTCATCTTCGAGCGGCCCCTGATGCCAAGGTCCTTGGCCTCCTCGTAGAGCTGCGCGTAGGTTCGCCCGCCCGGGCCGTGCCCGGAGCGCAGCCCGCCGCGACGGAACGACGAGATGTCCCGCAGCGAGGCGCTCGATGCCTCGTCTGACTCTCCCGCCCTGGCTCGCTCCTTGTTCACGGTGCGGGCGGCGATCTCCTCCGCCTTGCTCTCGGAGCGCCCCGCGCCCCGCTCGCTCTCCTTGACGTGCTCATACATCCGGGCCCACTTCGTTCCCTTCCTCACGCCTCCCGGTGGCATCGCGACCTCCTTTCGTTCGTCTCACCGGCCGGTTACCCGGCGCGCAGCCACCGAATCGTCAGCCGACCGACTAGAACAGCCTCGTCTGCGCGACCTCGGGCTCGCGGGCTTCGCTCGCCCGCCGCCGCCGCCTCTCGAGCTCGTCGCGACGGCTGTAGCGTGGATCCCGTGAGCGGTTCGGCGCCCGGACCAGGCTTCCGATCCGCCGCCGTTCCGCATTGGAGGCGTAGGAACGATCCCGGTAGAGCTCCTCGTAGCGAGGCACCAGGTCCGGCCGCGCC
>DATGDO010000006.1:0-6204 GCA_035310805.1 Solirubrobacterales bacterium | reverse complement strand
CGCACGCCCGGAGGCGAAGCCGAGGACGTGCCGGTTGATGATGTCTTCGTCCGCGGTTTCGAGTGCCTCGGTGCCTGCGATCTGGCCCCGATGGCGTCGATCGACGAGCGCTACTACGGCCCCCTGGAGAAGGACGACGCGGAGGCGGCGGTCGAGCAGCTCCGCTCGAGCAAGGAGGTCCTTCCCGAGAAGCGCCTCCAGGACCGCGGAGCCGCCGGAGGCAAGCTCGGCTCAGCCGACGAGCGGATCAGCCGCCACCCGGTCAACAAGGGGTCACGGCCTGCATCGAAGGCCCCCGAGGCGGAGGGGAAGAGCTGATGTCCTCTCAGGAGACGACGCTCCTCTTCCGCAACATCGACGAGCCGGGCCTGGCCTCGATCGAGACCTACCGCAGGTTCGGTGGCTACCAGTCGATCCGCAAGGCCTTCACCGAGATGACCGCGGAGGAGGTCCTCAACGAGCTCGAGGCCTCGGGGCTGCGGGGCCGCGGCGGCGCGGGCTTCGCGATGGGCAAGAAGGCCTCGTTCCTGCCCCGCGGCGACATGGACAAGTACCTCTGCTGCAACGCCGACGAGTCCGAGCCTGGCGCCTTCAAGGACCGCGAGCTCATGCAGAAGAACCCGCACCAGCTGATCGAGGGCATCGCGATCGCGGCGCGGGCGGCCGGGGCGAATCGCTGCTTCATCTACATCCGAGGCGAGTACGACCTGCAGGGCGACATCCTCGACCAGGCCGTCGAGGAGGCCTATGGCGCCGGCTTCCTCGGCGAGGACCTGTTCGGCACCGGCGAGCAGGTGGAGGTCGTCGTCCACCGCGGGGCCGGCGCCTACATCTGCGGCGAGGAGACGGCGCTGCTCGACTCGCTCGAGGGCAAGCGCGGCAACCCGCGGCTCAAGCCCCCCTTCCCAGCCGTCCAGGGCCTCTACGACGGGCCGACCCTGATCAACAACGTCGAGACGCTCTCGAACGTCCCCCACATCGTCGCCTCGGGCTCCGACTGGTTCAAGAGCTTCGGCACTGAGCAGTCGCCGGGGACCAAGGTCGTCTCGATCTCGGGCGACGTGCAGCGGCCAGGCAACTACGAGGTCGGGCTCGGCATCCCAACCAGGACGCTGATCTGCGATCTGGCCGGCGGCCCACGCGAGGGCCGCGAGATCAAGGGGTTCTTCCCAGGCGGCTCATCCGCGCCGGTCCTGACCGCGGACGAGGGGCTGGACCTGCCCTACAGCTTCGAGGCGATGGCCGACGCGGGCTCCATGCTGGGGTCCGGCTCGATCATCGTCTTCGACGACACCACCAGCGTCGTCGAGCTGGCTCTGCGGACCGCGCGCTTCTACCACCACGAGTCCTGCGGCAAGTGCACCCCCTGCCGGGAGGGCACCAACTGGACGGTGAAGATGCTCGAGCGGATGATCCGTGGCGAGGCGACCCCGATCGACCTCGAGACCGTCGCCTCGGTCCAGGACAACATCATCGGCAACTGCCTCTGTGTGCTCGGCGACTCGATGGCAATGCCGGTCGGTTCGATGGTCAAGAAGTTCCGCGAGGAGTTCATGGAGGCGATCGAGCACGGCGTTCCCGGCGCCAGCCTCGGCGCTCCGAGCTCCGATCCGGTGATCGCGCCGGCCGGCAAGCAGCCGCTGCCGGCCAGGGTCGGTGTGGCGTGACCCGGCAGATCCGCAACGCCGTCAGCCTGGTGATCGACGGCCGCGAGGTGATGGCCCCCGAGGGGACGATGCTCCACGACGCGGCCAAGATGGGGGACGTCGAGATCCCGGTCTTCTGTTACGAGCCGAAGCTCGGCGAACCGGTCGGGGCCTGCCGGATGTGCCTCGTCGAGATCGAGGGGATGCCGAAGCTCCAGACCTCATGCTCGACCCCGATCCGCGACGGGATGGTCGTCTACACGCAGACCGACCGGGTGAAGGAGGCGCAGAACGCGATCGTCGAGTTCCTGCTCGTCAACCACCCGCTCGACTGCCCGGTCTGCGACAAGGGTGGGGAGTGCCCGCTCCAGGACATCGCGATGGGCTGGGGCCCGGGGAAGAGCCGCTTCACCGATCCCAAGCGCCACTTCCAGAAGCCGCTCGAGCTCTCGCCGCTGGTGGCGATCGACCGCGAGCGCTGCATCCTCTGCTACCGCTGCGTCCGCTTCAGCCAGGAGGTCGCGGAGGACGAGCAGCTCCAGCTGCTCGAGCGCGGCGACAAGACCTTCGTCGGCACCTTCGACGAGCGCCCCTACATCGCGCCGTTCCACGGCAACATCACCGAGCTCTGCCCGGTCGGGGCGCTCACCAACTACACCTATCGCTTCCGGGCGCGGCCCTGGGACATCGAGGACGCGGGCTCGATCTGCACGCTCTGTCCATCTCAATGCAACGTCGTGTTCACCGTCCGCGACGAGCGTGTCCTGCGGGTTCTCGCCCGCGACAACGCCGACGTGGACGACGGCTGGCTCTGCGACAAGGGCCGCTATGGCTTCCAGATGTTCAACTCGGCCGACCGGATCACCCGCCCGATGGTCCGGGCCGGCAACGGCAGCCTCAGCCCGATCGGCTGGGACGAGGCCGTCACCCGCGTGGCCGACGGCCTGCGCGAGGCGGGCAAGAAGGCGGCCGCCCTGGTCGGGGGCGGCAGCTCGAACGAGGAGGGCTGGCTCGTCCAGCGCATCCTCCGGGGAGTCGGGTCCTCGAACGTCGATAGCTCGGCGAGCCCGGTGGAGCCCGGCCTGCTCGGGGAGCTCTCGCGTCCCGAGCTCGGCTTGCGGATGGCGGACCTCGACTACGCCGACGCGATCCTGGTGTTCGGCGTCGATCCACTGCACGAGATGCCGATCCTGGACCTCCGCATTCGGAAGGCCCTCCGCCGCGGGCCCGCCAGGCTGATGGTCGCCTCCGAGCGCCCGACAGCGCTCGACGGGGGCGCGGCCGAGGCTGTCCGTTACGCGCCTGGCGACGCGGCCTCGTTCATCCGCGCGCTGGCCGGAGCGCTCGGCGCCGCCGGCTACGACGCCTCGGGTCCCTTCGAGAAGGAGGCCGCTGTGATGGCGGATGTCCTGCGCGCCGCCCCGGATCAGGCGATCATCTGGGGCGAACGGCTCTGGCGCAGCCCGGGAGCGGTGGAGGCCCTGCACGCCTGCGCGCGCTCGCTGGAGATGCACGAGCGGATCGGACCGGGCCTGCTGGAGGTCCCCGAGGAGTCGAACGGCCGCGGCCTGCGCGAGGTCGGCTGCCTCCCCGGCGGCAAGCCGGGGCTCGAGCCCGCCTCCGCCGGCCGCGGCAGCGCCCAGATCAGGGAAGGGCTCGCCTCGAGCGAGCTCGACGCCCTGCTGCTCGTCAACTCCGACCCGGTCCGGACCCATCCGGACTCGGCCGGATGGCGCAAGGTGCTCGCCTCCTCGCTCGTGGTGGCGATCGCCGGCTTCGAGGACGAGTCCACGCGGCTCGCCGACATCGTCATCCCGGCCGAGACCTTCGCGGAGAAGGAGGGCACGGTCACCCACCCCGACGGGCGCCTCCAGCGCCTCCGCCGCAACGTGCCGCTGCCCGAGGGAATGATCCCCGGCTGGCGCTTCCTCGCCGCCGTCGCCGCCCAGCTCGGCGGCGACCTCGACGCGGAAGCGCCGGCCGACGTCTTCGCTGCGCTCACCGGCGAGATCCCGTTCTACGAGGGGCTGACGTACGAGCAGATCGGCGGCACCGGCCTGCGCTGGGGCGATCGCAGTCCGGGCCAGTCGTGGGCGCCGGCCGACGCGTCGTCGGTGGGGGCGGCCGCGGGAACCCCGACTGAGCCGCGGGGCGACTCTCGGACGGCCAATCTGATCGGCGACAGCTCGCCCGCGGACGCCCCCACCGGCGGCGCGCTCGTCCTGGGCACCTACAGGGATCTGTGGGCAACCGATGTGACGAAGCGCAATCCGGCACTCCGCTTCCTGATGCCCAAGCAGAGGCTGGAGCTGGCCGCGAAGGACGCCGAGACGCTCGGCGTCGGCAACGGTGACGAGGTGGTCGTCTCTGTCAACGGCCACAGCGTCGAGGCGACCGTCGCGATCCGCGAGCGGATGGCGCAGGGCGCGGCCTTCCTGATCGAGGGAACCGACGAGGGCAACGCAAACGTCCTCACCAACGGGGTCCCGCAGAGGATCGAGGTGAGCAAGCGATGAGCCTGCCGCTCGCCGAGGTCGGCTACACCGAAGCCGTCTGGGTGATGGTCGCAAAGAGCCTGGTCATCTTCATCGCCGTCTTTGCGATCGTCCCGGTGCTGACCGTCGCCGAGCGCAAGCTGATCGGGCGGTTCCAGAACCGCTACGGGCCGAACCGCGTCGGTCCCGTGGGCCTGGTCCAGCCGCTGGCCGACATCGTCAAGCTCGCCGGCAAGGAGATGTTCCGGCCTCAGGCCGCGATCCCGTTCCTGTTCGCGATCGCGCCGGCGATCGTGATCTTCTCCGGCATCGTCACCCTCGCGATCCTGCCGTTCGGCAACGTCCAGGACGGGATCGGGCTCTACGGGATCGACGTCTCGATCGGCGTGCTCTACTTCTTCGCCTTCGGCTCACTCTCGTTCTACGGCCTGCTGCTCGCAGGCTGGTCCTCGGGCTCCAAATACAGCTTCCTCGGCGCGATGCGCTCGGCAGCCCAGCTGATCTCCTACGAGGTATCGATGGGCCTCTCGCTGCTCGGCGTGGTGATGATGACCGGCTCGCTCTCCCTCACCCACGTCGTCGACGGGCAGGGCGAGATCTGGAACATCGTCCCCCAGATCATCGGCTTCCTGATCTTCATGGTCGCGGGCTTCGCCGAGACCAACCGCGCGCCGTTCGACCTGCCGGAGGCGGACGCCGAGCTGGTGCAGGGATACATGACCGAGTACGGCGGGATGCGCTTCGGCTCGTACCTGCTCGCCGAGTACCTCGAGATCTTCGTCGTCTCGGGCATCGCCGTCACCTTCTTCCTCGGCGGCTGGATGGGACCGGGCCCCGGCTGGCTCGACCCGGTCTGGATGGTCGTCAAGACCCTCTCACTGGTCGCCTTCTTCATCTGGGTGCGGGCCACGCTCCCCCGTCTCCGCTACGACCAGCTGATGTCGATGGGCTGGAAGGTCCTGCTGCCGCTGGCGACGCTGAACGTCCTCGCCACCGCCGTGATCGTGACGGTGAGCTGATGGAGGCGAAGCTGAATGCCGAGAAGGCCGACTGGACGGCCTTCCCGTACCTGGAGAGCGCCGAGGAGGTGATCTCGGTCCAGCGCGGCCCCAAGCCCGGCGGGCTCGGAGGCGCCTACCGCGCCTTCGGCGAGACCCTCCGTGGCCTGCGCACCACCTTCGGCCGCGTCCTCGAGGGACCGGTGACCATCCAGTACCCGGAGGAGAAGACACCGGTCTACCAGCGCTTCCGCGGCCGCCACAAGCTCCACCGCTTCGAGGACAGCGGCCTCGAGAAGTGCGTCGGCTGCTCCCTCTGCGCCGCCGCCTGCCCCGCCGACTGCATCCGGGTGGTCGCGGAGGAGAACGATCCGAACAACCGCATCTCGGCCGGCGAGCGCTACGCCGAGGTCTACGAGATCAACCTGAGCCGCTGCATCTTCTGCGGCTACTGCGAGGTCGCCTGTCCCTTCGACGCGATCACGATGGGTCACGACTACGAGATGTCCGACTACAACCGCTCGGATCTGATCTTCACCAAGGAGATGCTGTTGGCCGAGCCGATCGACCGGACGCCGCTGCGGAGTGAGGGCGAGTGAAGGAGGTCGCCTTCTTCGGCGGGGCGATCGGGGCCCTGGGTGGCGCGATCGCGGTGATCGCGCTCCGCAACCCGTTCTACAGCGTGCTCGCCCTGATCGTCCACCTGATCTCCCTGGCCGGGCTCTTCCTCCTGCTGCAGGGCGAGTTCCTCGCCGCCGCGCAGATCGTCGTCTACGCCGGGGCCGTGATGGTCCTCTACGTCTTCGTCGCGGCCTACGTCGGAAACGTCGACGAGCCGCTCTGGGAGCCGATCCCCGGGCAGCGGTTCGTCGCGCCGCTGCTGGGCCTCGCGCTCTTCGTCGAGCTGGCGATCGCGATCACGGGGTCGGGATTGAAGGCGATCGACACGCAGGGCCCGACCGTCGCGCTCGGCTTCGGCTCCCCGTCCGCGATCGGCAGGCTGTTGCTGGAGCGCTTCCTGATCGCCTTCGAGGCGGCCTCTCTGCTCCTGCTCGTGGCGGCCGT
>DATGDO010000005.1:0-10472 GCA_035310805.1 Solirubrobacterales bacterium | reverse complement strand
GTTGGCCCTGTTGCTCGACTCGAGGTAGGCCGGCGTCCCCAGGGCGTCGATCTCCTCTAGGTTGGCGGCAAGCAGTCTCATCCCCTTGCCCTGCCCACGGTGGTCGGGGTGGGTGCCGAGCAGGCTGAGGTAGTAATGCGGCTCCTCACGCGGGTGATTGGAATCGAAGCTCTCGACGAGGGTGAGCACGTCCTCGCCGCGAGAGCCCACCAGGCTGCGAACCAGCGGCTCCAGGGAGGCTTCGTCTTCGGCGCTCAGCTCGGGCTCGCCCGGCGGGATCCAGAGCGAGGCGGCTCCTCCATCCTCGGTCATCCAGACCCATCCATAGGGAACGGCGCTGTGCATGAAGAGCCCCCAGAAAGCGCGGTGGTGTTCCATTCGCCTCTCGGGATCGGGAAAGGCCCAGCTCCAGGTCGGATCCTCGTTGAATGCGAGCGCGAAGAGCTCGGTGACCTCGTCGGCCTCGGCCGCCGTTACTCGCCGGGCTGCCGGTCGTGATCCGCCGGTCATGCGGGGCAATTATCGCCAGCGTACCGGTGCATACGCTCAGCTGACAGCTGGGGACATTGCCGGGCGGGAACCTGAGTCCTAACCACGTCTCTCAGCTGCTCCGGTGCGCGGCCTCCTCGAGCCGCTCCGCGAGCCGGTTCATGCCGCGCTCGCGGGCGGCTTTCGCGGCGCCGTGGTAGTCCGTCCGCTTGTCGCGAGGGCGCCGGACCTTTTCGGTCCGCAGGGTGGCGATCTCCTTGAAGGCGAGCAGCTGCTCGCGGTCGCCGGTCAGGGCGGTCCGCAGCCCGGGGCGCGTCTCCCGGATCGCGGAGTCGAGGACCTGCTCGAGCGAGCCGTGCTTGCGCAGCAGCTCGACGGCCGTCTTCTCGCCGACGCCCTTGGCGCCCGGGATCCCGTCCGATGGATCCCCCCGGAGCGCGATCAGGTCGGGGACGAGCCTGGGCGGGATGCCGTAGCGCTCCTTCACCTCCGCCGGTCCCATCGGCTGCCCTCCCTGCTTGCCGGTGCTTACGTAGAGGATCTTGGTGGACCCGCTGGCGCACTGGAACATGTCGCGGTCACCGGTCATCAGCAGCGTTCGGCCGCCGGCCTTCTCCTCCCTGTCGGCGAAGGAGTGAAGCAGGTCGTCGGCCTCCAGTGTCTCGCTGCCGGCGACGGTCCAGCCGAAGGCGCCGAAGAAGTCGGCCGAGTCGTCCCACTGGGGACCCAGCTCCTTGGGGAAGGCCGCCTCGCGATCGGAGTGGTACGCCGGGAACAGCTCGACGCGGTAGACGGCGGCATCCGGCCCGAAGCAGAGCACGACGGCCCGCGGGTCGTGCTTCTCGACCTCGCGCAGGATCAGGTTCGCCGTCCCGAGCAACGCGTTGACCGGCTTGCCGTCCGGGCCCTTGATCGACCTCGGCAGCGCGTAGAAGGCGCGGAACAGCATCGAGGGCGCGTCGACTGCCAGCAGGGGGCGGGGCACGCCCCGGACGCTAACGCGAGGTGCCCTGCCGGGTCAGCCGGCCTGGGCCTCGGGCTGCGGCTCGGCGGTGGGCGCGGTCCGCGGCTGTCGGCGCCGCTCCGCCACCCAGTCGACGGCATGGACCGCGGCGCCCGCATAGGCCCAGCCGAGCAGGATGTCGACCAGGTAGTGCTCGCCCAGGTAGATCAGCGAGAACGCCATGCCGAGCGGATAGGCGACCAGCAGCGGTCGCCAGCGCCGCTTGACGCGCGGCCAGAGGAACACGCAGATCATCATCGTGTAGCCGGCGTGCAGCGAGGGGACCGCCGCGACGTCATTGCCCCAGTCGGTGCCCTTCTGGAACATCGCTCCCGCTTTCGGCACGGGCAGGTTGTTGACCACCGCGTGGGTGATCCGGTACGTGTGCGGCAGGTAGCCGTGATCGCCGGCCAGCCAGGGCGGGGCGGCCGGGAAGATCACGTAGGTCACCAGACCCATCGCCGCCAGCAGGACGATGCAGGCGGCGAAGCGGTGGAACCACTGGTACCGGTAGAGCCAGATCCCCACCGCCACGAGCAGGGTGGCGAAGAAGTGCGAGAACCAGAACGAGAACGCCGCGTAGTCCCAGAAGTGCAGATGGCCCGCCGTGTAGAGGGCGTCCTGCAGCCGGATCGTCGGGATCTGGCCGAGGCCGAGGATCTTGTCCGCCTCCACCGGCGGCTGCCAGTGGATCGGAAAGAGGTTGCCGTCGGCCACCCCGCGCAGCAGGTCGTAGGCGAGTAGCGCGACGATGATCGGCAGCCAGTCCTTGATCAGCCGCCGGACCGAGTGCTGTCCGTCTCCGATGGAAAAGGCCAGCATGAGGACGACGATCCAGACGAAGATCCAGTCCTGGGAGTAGGGGAGGCCGACCCGGTCGATCACCGCCGCCGTGCCGAGCAGGAAGAGCGCGGGCAGGGCGACGCGGGCGGCCCAGTGGGACCGCCATCCCCGGTTCGGACTCCCCTCTCGATCCGCCGCCGGGGAGGCGCTCGCTTCCGCGACCGCTGTGCCGCTCATGCGAAAAGCCTACGCCGAAGGGCTGGCCGCGCCTACCAGCGGACCGGCAGCGACTTGAGCTGATTGAGGAACGCCGAGACGGCAGGCTCGGGCTTGCCCGCCGGTTCCATGTCAGGGAAGCGCCTCAGCGTCTCCTCGAAGAGGATCTTGAGCTCCAGCCGCGCCAGGGCCGAGCCGAGGCAGAAGTGGCGGCCGCCGGCCCCGAAGGCCTGGTGCTCGGCGTTGCGGTGGACATCGAAGCGGTCCGCCTCCTCGTAGACGCCCTCGTCCCGGTTCGACGAGACGTACCACATGATCACCTTGTCGCCCTCGGCGATCGGCTGCCCCGCGATCTCGGTTTCCCGGGTCGCGGTTCGCCGGAAGTGGGCGAAGGCGGGATACATCCGCAGGCACTCCTCCACGGCACCTGGGATCAGGGCGGGATCGTCGACGAGCATCTGCATCTGGTCGGGATGCTCGAGCAGTGCCCGCATCCCGCTGGCGAAGGTCGCCCGCGTCGAGTCGTTGCCCGCCGCGACCAGCAGGAAGAAGCCCATCACGATCTCATGCTCCTCGAGCTTCTCGCCGTCGACCTCGGCGTGGACGAGGACGCTGGTCAGGTCGTCGGTGGGGTTCTCGCGTCGCTCGGCGATCATCACGCGGCAGCGCTCGAAGAGCTCCGGGATGTCCTTCTCGAGGATCTGCTCGAGCCCACCGGGGTTGAGGTCGTCGTCGCCGAGGCCGAGCGACGAGTTCACGATCCTGGCCCAGATCTCATCGTCCTCTTCGGGGATGCCCATGAAGCTGCCGATCACGCGGGAGACAACGGGCTGGGCGATCTCGGTGACCAGGTCGCAGCCGCCCCGCGAGGCGACGTCGTCGAGGACGCGTTCGGCGATCGCCCGGATCCGGCCCTCGTGCTCCGCAATCCGCTTGGGAGTGAAGCCGCGCTGGAAGAGCATCTTGAGGCGGTCGTGCTTGGGCGGGTCCTGGGCGATGAACATCGCCCGGGCGAGCTCGAGCGGGATCGCGTGGGTGAGCCCGGTGACCCCGCCGCGCTCGGAGGAGTAGGTCCTCCAGTCGAGGCTCACCTCGCGGACGTCCTCAGCCCTGGTCACCGACCAGAAGCCGGCCTCGTTCGGATACTCGTTGATCTCCGACCAGTGGACGGGACAGCGCCCGCGAAGCTCCTTGAAGATCTCGTGCGGAGGGCCGTCCTGCCAGTGCTCGCGGTCCGTGACATCGAGAGCCGCGAGGTCCTCGACCGACTTGTCGGCAAGGTCTGACTTAGCCGGCCGGTTCATCCTCCGTTCAGCGTAACTGGCCAGCCAGCCAGTTTCCAGCCCGGCTAGCGTGCGCCCGCTCCTACCAGCCCCGCTCAGGTGGGGGGCCGGGACGAGCGTCGAGGAATGGGACCGCGTGATGCGACCTGGGAGACCCTGGGAGAGACCTACGACACCGACCAGCTGATGGAGGCCACCACGGTGGTCGGCCACTACCACCTGGTGGCCTTCGCCCTGAACAGCTTCGGTGTCGAGCTGGACCCGGGCCTGCGAGCCCCTGCCGTAGGGCTCTAGGGTTTCGCGTGTGAAGCCCGTCACCGTCTCGGTCGAGGTCCCGAACTCGACGCACGAGGTCTACGACTACCTCGATGTGCTCGGCAACCACGAGCAGTTCATGGACCACTTCATGGTCGACTGGAGGCTCTCGGGCCCAAGGCGCGGGGTGGGGGCCAAGGCGAACGTCCGGGTGAAGGCCACGGCCGAGAAGGACTGGACCGACATCGAGGTCGTCGAGGCCGACTCGGGGCGGAAGCTCGTGGAGGAGGCGATCGGCGGATCGCGCGGCAAGCGGCGCACCAGGGGCACATATCTCCTCGAGTCGCTTCCGGACGGAGGCACGCGGATCACCTTCGAGCTCGAGTTCCTGCAGCTGCCGACCGGCGAGCGGATCATGGGGCCGCTCAACCGGGCCTTCGTCAAGCGCGTCAATCGCAAGGCGATGAAGCGCCTCGCCGCGCAGCTCTCGGCGAAGCCCTAGCCGAGCGGGTGCCGCGGGAGATCGCGTCCTTTGACCCCCGCGCAGTCGGGGCGAGCTACATTGCTGGACCCGTGCGGGTAGGGAAGACACTGCTGATCCCCCTTGCGGCGGCGCTGTTGGCGCTGGCCGCGGGCTGCGGGTCTGACTCGAGCGGCAACGACAGCACGGCAGCGCGGGTGTCGATTCCGCCGCTCACCTCGCCGATACCCACCACCTCGACGCCGAGCACCGCGGCCGGGGCGGAGAGGAAGAAGGGCGCCGCGACGACCACCACGGCCGGCGGCGGCACGGGCCCCTGCTCGATCCCCGACGCCTTCCAGGACTTCAAGTACGCGGGCCTCGGCTGTACGGCCGCCGTCGCCGTCGCCAGCGCCTGGGACCAGAGTGGCAAGGACTGCAACACGGTCGACAACCCCAACGTCGACGCCGGCTATCAGCGCACCTGCGCGGTGGAGGGGTTCACCTGCACCGCCAAGCGGGACGTGCACTCCGACGGGCGCTTCGTCGCCTGCACGCAAGGCGGGCAGAGCGTCCGTTTCACCTGGCTGCCCGCCTAGCTCAGCCGCTCGTAGGGCCGTGTCGCCCTCGGCCAGTTGGGCACCCCGATGCGCAAGCCATCGCTGTTGGATCCGTTCTCTCGCCCCGCGTTCGGCGCGACACTACTGTGCGGATCTGGTTCAGAGGCAACGATGGCTTCCGAGCGCCCCCCATCCAATTCGGTAGAGCGAGTGGTCGCGCAAGCCGCGCGGGCCGGGTTGCGCGGCGCAAGCGGAGTGGCGCGCCGGCTGGGCTTCGATCGTGCGGTGGGTCAGGCTCTCGACAAGGGGGTCGACCGCACGCTCGACAGCGAGACGGCCGCCCGCGCAACCGAGCGGTTGCTGAAGACCGACACGGCGAACCGGGTCTGGGACAAGGTCCTGGAGAGCGACGAGGCCCAGAAGCTGGTCGAACGAGTGGCCGAGGCGCCGGAGGTCCGCGCCGCGATCGCCAGTCAGGGCGTCGGGCTGCTCGAGGACCTGCGCCGAGTGGTGCGCCGCGTCGCCAGGGGCATCGACACGGTCCTGGAGGATGCGGGCAAGCGGATCCTCAGGAGGCAGGTGCGGGAGACCCGTCCGATCTACGCAGGCGCCTTCAGCCGGCTTCTTGCGCTGGCGATCGACGCCGGCGTGGTCTACGGGTCCCTGCTGTTGATCTCGGCCGCGATCGCCTTCCTCGTCTCGGTTTTCGAGTCCGGCGACCAGCACGCCGGCACGGTGGTGATCGCGATCGGGTTCTTCGCCTGGTCGCTGATCGCGGGCGCGTACCTGGTCATCCTGTGGTCGGGGGCGGGGCGGAGCGTCGGGATGTCCTTCGTCGCGATCCGAATGTTGGCGGCGGATGGCTCACCCGTCAGGCCGGGACAGGCGATCCGGCGCCTGATCTGGCTGCTGCTGGCGGGGCTGCCATTCCTCCTCGGCTACTGGGGCGTCCTCTTCGACCACGAGCGCCGCGGCTGGCCCGACCGCAGGGCGCGGACCGTCGTCTGCTACGCGGACCCGGAGCTGGACAAGGACCTGGTCTAGCGGGCAGCGGTTCACTCGCGTCCGTGCACCCGACCTGTGGTGGGCGAGCCGATCTAGGGCTCGTCCAGCAGCTCGTTGGCCTCGCTCCACTTCCCCGCGGGGACGCGAAGCGCGATGTCGCCGCGGCCGTACTCGTTGAGCGGATGGTCCGAGGTCAGCACCGCCTCGACGCCCGCGTCGGTGAGCTGCTGGCGCCAGGCGCGGGCGGTCTCGAGCTCCTCGAAGTCCCGGACCACCTCCCAGTCGTCGTAGCTCGCGTCGCCGACGGACAGCTCGGCCAGGCCGTCGGGATGCAGCGACCCCTCCCCGACGCCGAGTAGCCCACGGAGCTTGTCGCCGAGCCCCATCGGCCCTAGGCCGGCGCCGGGACGCCGGTGAGCTCGGAGGAGAGCTCGCGCAGCCGCCGCCGGGCCTCAGGGTCCTCGGCCTGGGGATGAGGCGCCGACTCGCTGGTGCCGTCGAAGTAGTGTCCGTTGACACCCTCGAGCTCGGGCGATGCGATCAGGCGCAAGGTCGCCTCGACCCCCTCCTCGAGCGGGGTCACCGGGTCGACGCCGGCCGCGCGGACCATCTTGGTCGGCAGGTAGGTCCCGGGATGGAGGCAGGTGGCGGTGACGCCGCTGTCCTCGAGCTCCTCAGCGAGGTCGAAGGTGAACATGACGAGTGCGAGCTTGCTCTGGCAGTAGGCCTGGATCCCGCTGTAGCCCTGTTCCAGCATCACGTCGTCGAAGTCGATCGGGGCCTGCCCGGCGGAGCTCACGTTGACGATCCTCGACGGGGCCGATTCCCTGATCATCGGCAGGATCAGCCGGGTGAGCAGAAACGGGCCCAGATAGTTGACCGCGAAGCGCAGCTCGTATCCGTCCGCGCTCTCCTCACGCTCACCACCGCCCGGCTCGGACGTGCCGATCCCGGCGTTGTTGACGAGGACGTTGATCCGGTCCTCGTCCTGCAGGTCGTAGGCGAGATCTCGCACCTCGTCGAGCGAGGAGAGATCCGCTGGGCGCCACTCCAGCTCGGCGGTCGCCTGCGGGCGCAGCTCCTCGATCAGCGCCTGGCCCTTGTACTGATCGCGGCCGTGCAGGATGAGGCGGCCATCGCCGGAGGCCAACTCCATGGCGAGGCCCTTGCCGAGCCCGTCGGTGGCTCCCGTGATGAGGATGGTCTTCCCTGCGCCCACGTGTCTGCCTTCCCTGCTCCCCGCCTAGGCGCCCAGCTCGACCCTCTCGATCACCTGTGGCTGGCTGGGTCGGTCGCCGGGGCCCGTCTCCGTTCCCTCGATTGCGTCGACCGCATCCATACCGTCGATGACCTCGCCGAAGACGGTGTGCTTGCCGTCCAGCCAGGGTGCGGCGTCCGTGGTGACGATGAAGAACTGCGAGCCGTTGGTGTTCGGTCCGGCGTTCGCCATCGCCAGTGCTCCGCGAACGATCTTGTGGTCGTTGATCTCGTCCTCGAACGTGTAGCCCGGGCCGCCGGTCCCGGTGCCCTCCGGACAGCCGCCCTGGATCATGAAGTCCTTGATGACGCGGTGGAAGGTGAGGCCGTCGTAGAAGCCGTCGCCGGCAAGCGTGCGGAAGTTCTCGACCGTCTTCGGGGCGTCCTCGTCGAAGAACCGGACGCTGACCGGGCCGGCGTTCGTGTGGAGGGTGGCCTGCGACATCGCCTGGACCCTAGCTAACCCGCTCCCACGGCCTCGAATGGAGCCTCCGGGAGCCAGGGCCGGCGCCAGCCGCCGTAGCCGTGCAGCAGGTTCGAGGCGCCCTCGGGTCCCCAGCCGCCCTTGCGGTAGGTCTCGAGTTTGCAGGGGTTGTCGAGCAGCGGCTGGACGATCCGCCAGGTCTCGATCACGCTGTCCTCGCGGGCAAACCGCTGCTGCTCGCCCGCCAGGGCGTCGCCGAGCAACCGCTCGTAGGGCCCGGGCTGGCCGCCGAACTGCTGCTGGAAGAGGAGGTCGAGGTGGACGCGCCGCAGCGCCTCCTCGCCGGGCTGCTTTGCCTCGAGCAGGATGCTGGCGCCGGGATCGGGGTCGATCCGGATCACGATCTCGTCGGTCGCCGGGGTGGGGCCACCGCCGATCCCGACGGGCGGCGGATCCTGGAGGATCACCCGGACCTCGGTGACCTTCTCGGCGAGCTCCTTGCCGGCGCGGAAGAAGAAGGGCACGCCCGACCAGCGCCAGTTCTGGATGTCCAGCCGCAGGGCGACGAAGGTCTCGGTGATCGAGTTCGGGTCCACGCCGTCGATCTCGCCGTAACCCTCATACTGGCCGCGGACGTAGCGGTTCGGGTCGATCCCGGGGATCGCCTTGAAGAGGTCGAGCTTGGCGTCACGGATCGGGTCGGGGTCCGCGCCCGCTGAGGGTGGCTCCATCGCCACCAGGGCGAAGGTCTGCAGGAGGTGGTTCTGGAACACGTCCCGCAGGCAGCCGACCGGGTCATAGAAGCTGCCGCGGTCCTCCACGCCGAAGTCCTCCGCCATGGTGATCTGCACGGACTCGACGTAGCGGCGGTTCCAGATCGGCTCGAACATCGCGTTGGCGAAGCGCAGGTAGGTGATGTCCATCACCGGCTCCTTGCCGAGGAAGTGGTCGATGCGGTAGATCTGCCCCTCGTCCAGAATCTGGTGGATCTGGTCGTTGAGCTCGATCGCCGAGGCGAGGTCGTGGCCGAAGGGCTTCTCGATCACCACCCGGGCGCCCTCGGTGAGGCCGGCGCTGCCCAGGTGCTCGATCACCGGCGCAAACAGGGAGGGCGGGATCTCCAGGTAGAAGACCGGGTGTTTGGCGAAGGAGATCGCCTTTCCGAGGCGATCGTAGGTGTCCTTCTCGGTGTAGTCGCCCTGGACGTAGGAGAGCCGCTGCGTGAACCTCTTGAAGACATTGTCGTCGAACTCGTCGTGGCGGGCCCCGACGCGGGCCTCGATCGCTTCGCGGGCGTGCCGATGCAGGTCCTCGTCGGACCAGTCGTTCCGGGCGACCCCGATCACCGGAACCTGCAGGGTGCCGTTCGCGGTCAGGTCGTAGAGCGCCTTCAGCGTCATCTTCTTGGCCAGATCGCCGGTGACCCCGAAGATCACCAGTGCGTCGGCTGGCGCGTCCGGCGCTCCGGATGGGTCTGCCTGCGCCACCGGCGCAACCTAAGGCATCGGACGCGTCGGCATAGGATGAAACCGTCCCCCAGGAAGGAGAGTCATGGCACAGCTCGGAATGGTCGGCCTCGGCAGGATGGGAGCGAACATCGTCCGGCGGCTGATGCGTGATGGGCATGACTGCGTCGTCTACGACGTCAATCCCGATCCGATCAGGCAACTGGAGGGCGAGGGGGCCACGGGGGCGCCGTCGCTGAAGGAGCTGGCCGAGAAGCTGGATCCGCCGCGGGCCGTCTGGGTGATGGTCCCCGCCGGCGAAATCACCGAGGCCACCGTAAAGGAGGTCGCCGAGGTCCTCGACTCCGGCGACGCGATCATCGACGGGGGCAACTCCTACTACCGCGACGACATGCGCCGCTCAGCGGAGGTGGGGGAGAAGGGCATCGATTACATCGACTGCGGGACCAGCGGCGGCGTCTTCGGGCTCGACCGCGGCTACTGCCTGATGATCGGCGGGCCGGACGGGGCGGTGGAGCGGCTCGACCCGATCTTCAAGACCGTGGCTCCCGGGATTGAGTCCGCCGAGCGCACTCCCGGCCGCAGCGGCGACCCTGACACCGCCGAGGACGGCTACCTGCACTGTGGGCCGAGTGGAGCGGGCCACTTCGTGAAGATGGTCCACAACGGGATCGAGTACGGGATCATGGCGGCCTACGCCGAGGGGCTCAACATCCTCAAGAACGCCAACGCGGGGAAGCTGAAGCGCGAGATGGACGCCGAGACCGCCCCGCTCGAGCACCCCGAGTACTACCAGTACGACCTGGACATCCCTGCGATCGCCGAGGTCTGGCGGCGCGGGAGCGTCGTCGGCTCGTGGCTGCTCGACCTGACCGCCGCGGCGCTGCAGGAGTCACCGGAGCTCTCGGACTTCGAGGGCCGCGTCTCCGACTCCGGTGAGGGCCGCTGGACCTCGATCGCCGCGATCGAGGAGGGCGTGCCCGCCGGCGTCCTCACCACCGCGCTCTATGAGCGCTTCGCCTCCCGCGACCTCGACGACTTCGCCGACCGCGTCCTCTCCGCGCTGCGCAGGCAATTCGGGGGGCACGAGGAGAAGGAGAAGTGAGCGACCATCGGCTCGAGGTCCTCGACGACGCCGACGCCGTCCACAAGCGCGGCGCGGAGCTGATCGCCGGAGCGGCGCGGGCGGCCGCCGCGGAGCGGGGTCGCTGCGCGCTGGCCGTCAGCGGCGGCAGCGACCCCTGGCCGATGTTCTCCCAGCTCGAGGACCT
>DATGDO010000004.1:0-2643 GCA_035310805.1 Solirubrobacterales bacterium | reverse complement strand
GAAGACGGCGCTGGTCACCTTCGAGGTCGACTCCGGCTTCCCGGAGTTCAAGGCGGACGCCACTTGCTCCTCGGAGCCGCAGTCGCTGCTCGCGGAGTACTTCCTCGACTGCCAGCCGGGCTCCTCCCCCCAGCCGCTCAGCGGCCCGATCCCCGCGGCGCGAAACAAGACCACGGTCCAGCCCGACCTCGCCCAGAACACCCTGCGCGAACCCTTCAAGGAACGCCTCCAGCTGCTGATCAACGAGTTCGGCACGGCGTTGGACGGCAACGCCGAGAACCTGAACGCGGCGATCCGCTCCGGCGCCCCGGCGCTCCAGCAGCTCAAGCAGGTCCTCAACATCCTCGGCCAGCAGAACCGGACGATCGCCGAGCTCAACACCAACGCCGACGCGATCTTCGCCCAGCTCGCCAACCGCCGCGAGGACGTCGTCCACTTCGTCGACAACGCCGGCCGCACTGCGGCGATCTCGGCCCAGCGCAGCAACGACCTCTCCCAGAACTTCCACCTGCTCGACGACTTCCTGGCCGAGCTGAAGCCGACGATGTTCCAGCTCGGCAAGCTGGCTCAGTACCAGACGCCGCTGCTCGCCGACCTGCACGCTGCCGCGCCCGGGCTCAACAAGCTGGCGATCAATCTGGCCGGGTTCAACAACGGCGCCCGGAAGTCGCTGGGTTCGCTCGGCGGCGCGGCGAACGTCGGCAAGACCGCCCTCGCCAACAGCACGGAGGAGATCAGCGCGCTGGACCAGGCCAGCACCAAGGCCTACCCCGCCGCCGACCAGGTCGGGCAGTTCCTGGAGAGCATCTCCGACCCGAAGAACGCCGTCGAGGAGGACGCCTGCGCCCGCTACGACCTCCGCCAGCAGCCCGGCGAGGCGGACAGCCGAGTCCAGCAGCTCGACCAGAAGCTCCACACGTCACTGCACGGCGACCAGACGGTCGCCTGCAAGTGGGCCAACGGGGCTGCGGCGGGCTCGGATCCCAACGGCGGCAACCCCGGCTTCACGGGAATGGAGGGGCTTCTCAACTACGCCTACATCCAGACGAACTCGCTCAACCTCTTCGACGACCTGGGCCACGCCCTGGGAATCACGCTGGTCAGCGCGCCGGGCGGCAACGAGCCCTGCGGCTACCAGACCGGGCCAAGGGTCCCGGCCGAGGGAGGTGGCATGACCACCGACCCGAGGAACTTCGCCGAGTGCGCCGGGATCCTCGGCGACAAGCAGCCCGGGATCAACTTCGGGACCAACCCCTCGGGCCTGTTCGGGAACCTCTCCCCCTATGACGGCTCCGTCTGCCCGAACGGCAGCACGAACCACGCCATCTGCGACCCGAGCGCCCACCTCCGTGCGGCCGGTCTGGCCTCGGCGAATGGTGCTGCCCCCGCCCAGCCGCAGCAGGCCACGCAGCAACAACAGCAGGAGATCCAGAAGATCCTCAAGGGGATCGATCCCAACAAGGTCAGGGGGGACACCGAGAAGAAGCTGAAGGAGCTGCAACAGCTCCCCCCGCTCACGCAGCTGCCGCAGCTCCCGCAGCTCCCGCAGCTCCCGCAGCTGCCTCAGGGCGCGAACCTCAACCCGAGCGCCCCATCCGGCTCGAGCACGAACGACCTCCTCGACTTCCTCCTGGGCCAATGACGACGGCGCTCCCTGCATATGGGCATGGAACGCAGCCGGCCCCTACGTCCAGGGAGGTCCGGCGATGAATGGCCGCGCCCGAGTGGGCTCCCTGGCGGCCTCGCCGACCATGGTGGGCGCGATCACGACCCTGATCGTGATCGTGGCGGTGTTCCTCGCCTACAACGCGAACAACGGCCTGCCGTTCGTACCCATCTACAAGGTCTCGGCTGAGCTCTGTGACGCCGCGCGCCTCGGGCCCAACAACGAGGTCCGGGTCGGGGGAAATCGCGTCGGCGTAGTCGAGTCGATCGACACGGTTCCGGCCCCGCCGAACAGCGGCTGCCAGGCCGCCGATGGCTCGAGCGCCTCGACCGTGGCGAAGCTCAACCTGAAGCTGGACAAGAGCGCCGAGCCGATCCCGGCAGACTCCACGATCAGGGTCCGCTATCGCTCCTCGTTCGGGCTCAAGTACCTCGAGATCAGCCGCGGCACGAGCCAGACCGGATTGCCCGACGGCGCCACCCTGCCTCTCGCGCAATCGAGCTCTCAGGTCGAGTTCGACGACGTCTACAACACCTTCGACACGGCGACCCGCGAGAACAGCCAGCGGGTCCTGCAGGGCTTCGGCGACGCCTTCGCCGCGCGGGGCGCTTCTCTGAACGAGGCGATCAGCGCCCTCAACCCGCTATTCGCCAACCTGAAGCCGGTCTCGCAGGCGCTCGCCGATCCGACGACACAGCTGGTGCGCTTCTTCCCCGAGCTCGCCGATGCCGCCCGGATCGTCGCCCCCGTCGCCGTCGACAATGCCGAGCAGTTCACGAACGGCGCGATCGCCTTCGGAGCGATCTCGTCCGATCCGCAGGCGCTGCGCGACACCATCTCGGGCGGACCCCCGGCGCTGGAGGCCGGTCTCCACTCGCTGCCGGTCATCCGGCCCTTCCTCGCCGACTTCGCCGAGTTCTCACGGCTGCTCCGACCGGGCGTCCAGGACCTTCGCGCCTCGCTGCCCACCCTGAACC
>DATGDO010000003.1:0-2165 GCA_035310805.1 Solirubrobacterales bacterium | reverse complement strand
ACACGCTGCAATACGCGGATCTTAGCGGCACCTCGGAGCGCGTATTTTCCGAGCTCGACGTGTTCCTCGACCAAGCCCGGGAAGCCCTCGCCGCAACGGAGCCGAAGCCGTGAGCTGCGAAATCGAAGGTTACAACGAATTCGAGTCGCTCTCGCATCATCGAGCGCGCAAGCCGCACAAGTGCTGCGCGTGCGGAGAGCCGATCCGCGTCGGGCACCGGTACGAGCGGATCGCGTTCAAATGGGAGGGAGAATTCGAGAGTCTGTTGCGATGCCTGCGGTGCTCGGCGATGGCGTCCGCGTGCCAGGAGCGTCTACGCCGCGAGGATGCCTACGATGAGGGCGTCGCGTATCGGCTCGACTGCGGGCACGAGTGGTCGGATCGGTTCGAGGAAGAGCCGCCGCCCGAGGTCGCTCGCCTCGCGTTCATGACGGCAGACGAGGCGCAGGCGGAGTTTGCGAGACTGGAGGAGAAATGACCGACCGGATCGAACTGGACCCGATTGCGCCAATCGGCACACGCGAGGCCGCTGGATTCGTCTACTACAGCGACGGGTCCGGTGAGTTCCGCGCCTGGTCCGAGCCGACATACCCTCCACACCCGGAGGGCGAGCGATTCCGGGCGGCTCGCGTGGCTGCCGGCGTATCGCTCCGGGCCGCGGCGAAACTGCTTGGGCTGCGCCCTGTCGACGTGAGCAACCTGGAGCAGGGTCGAGTGGTGCCGCGCGGCGGATGGGCGGCGCTACATGAGCGCATGAAAGGCGACCGATGACCGACCGAATCGAATTCACCGAACCGCAGCACACCGCACCGGCTACGCCGCGCGCGCTCTACGTCGTGATGGGAGCGTCAGGAACGCCGCTGCGCTACGCCACCCCCGCCGACCTGCGCGCCGCCGGCTTCGTGCCGGTCGCGGAGCTCGACGAGGCACGGAAGGACCGCACCTCAATCGCGGACGCTTACCACCGGGCGCTTCTCGGCCTGGACGCCCTCCGTGACCAGGTCGCCCGCGGCGGCTGCGCGGCATCCGGCCTCGGCGAGACGGTCTACCGGTGCCGCACGGACGAGCTGTGCGGGCTGTGCAGGCTGCGGCATCGGGCGGAGGCGGCGGAGCGCGAGATCGCAACCATGACGCCCGAGTACATCGCGGCGGCGGGGCTGAGGGCGGAGCTCGACGCGATGCGGGAGCGGGCGGAGAAGGCGGAGGCTGTCGCGGAACATTGGAAGGCGTGCGCCGCTGGAGCTGGCCCGAGACCCGACCTCGAGAGAACGCCGGGAGCAGAGCTCATCGAGCAGTTCCAGAAGATGGCGCCGAACGCATTCGCCGACTTCGACCCTCCAGGCCGCGAGTACACCGTCGGCGACGCGCTGGGCCTGCGGCGGGACGACGCCCCCGAGGAGCGCGAATGGACGCTGGCAGATATAGCTGAGACGCTTGTCGGCGCGGCCGAAGAGCTCGACGGAATTACGGAGCTCACGACCGGCCCGGCCCGTTATCTGGCCATTGGCCAATCCAACATCCCGCATTGGTCCCACCCGCTGGTGCCACTCTGGCCGTCTGTGGAGCGCGGAGGGACGCTGGCGGAGGCGGCGGGGATGGATGACATCACCTCCGAACAGCTTACTGCGATTGCCTTGAACGGCGACGATGACCACGTGCCCAGCGTGAGCCGTCCGCAGATGAGCAAGCGCCACCGCCTCCAGCTCGAAGCCGACTGCGACGCCATCGTGGCGAAGCACTGGACTCCTGTGACCGCGGCGGAAGCAGCGACGTTCCTGAGAAAGCGGGAGCGGGCGGAGAAGGCGGAGGCTGTCGCGAGCTCTGCTCCCGGCGCAACGATTCGGGGAGCCGGGATGAGCAGCCATCTCGACCTCATCCGGTCGCTCCCGTGCGCCACGCTGCGGGGCGACTTCCCGAACGTGTCCACAGCATGCTCCGGGGCCACCGAGGCTCACCACAGGAAGATCCCGGGGCTCGCCGTGAAGGCTCCCGATTCCGAGGCCTTCCCGCTCTGCCTGAAGCATCACCGGGAGAGGCACTCCTTCACAGGGAGCTTCAAGAGCTGGACGAAGGCGATGATGCGAGACTGGGAGAGGAAGATGGTCGAGGTCTACAAGCCGGACGAGGAGGTGTTCTAGGTGGGAGTCTTCTGGTTCGGGTCCCAC
>DATGDO010000002.1:0-6022 GCA_035310805.1 Solirubrobacterales bacterium | reverse complement strand
CGCCGCGGATGATCAGCATGTCGTCGAGGCGGCCGCGCAGGCCGGTGATGCGGATCATGGTCCGCCCGCAGCGACAGGGCCCGCTGCTCAGCGAGCCGACGTCACCGGTCCGGTAGCGGATCAGCGGCTGCGCCTCCTTCGTCAGCGTGGTGAAGACGAGCTCGCCGTCGGTGCCCTCCGGCAACGGCTCGTCGCCATCGGGGTCGATCACCTCGACCAGGAAGTGATCCTCCTGGACGTGCAGGCCCTCGCGGGCCTCCAGGCACTCCGCCGCCACCCCCGGCCCGCACATCTCCGAGAGCCCGTAGAAGTTGACCGCCCTGATCGCGAGCTCGCGATCGAGCTGCTCGCGCATCTCCTCGGTCCAGGACTCCCCGCCGAACAGGCCGAGCTCCAGGGGAAGGTCGCTCGGGTCGAGGCCCGCGTCTCGAATCGCCTGGGCGATGACGAGCGCGTAGGAGGGGGTCGCGCAGAGGCCCTGGCCACCGAGATCGGAGAGCAGCAGCGCCTGGCGGGCGGTGAACCCGCCTGAGACCGGGATCACCGTCGCGCCGATCCGCTCGCCGCCCTGGTGGAAGCCGAGACCGCCGGTGAACAGGCCGTAGCCATTCGCGTTGTGGATCAGCATGCCTGGGCGCACGCCGGCCATCGTCATGCAGCGCGCCATCACCTCGGTCCAGGCATCGAGGTCGGAGCGCGTGTAGCCGACCACGGTCGGCTTGCCGTGAGACCCGCTCGAGGCGTGCAGGCGGACGATCTGGTCGCGAGGCACCGCCAGCAGGCCGAAGGGGTAGTGCTCGCGGAGGTCGGACTTGCGGGTGAACGGGAGTCGCGGCAGGTCGCTGAGCGAGGCGATCTCGCGAGCGTCCGAGATGCCGGCGTCAGCGAGGCGGGAGGCGACGGGGGGCTGCCTCTGCAGCGACCGGTCGACGATCAGGCGGAGCCGCTCGAGCTGAAGGGCCCGCAGCCGCTCGCGCGGGCCGGTCTCGATCACCTCGTCCCAGATCACCCCGTCAGACCGTGCGCTGGTGGGCATTCCAGTGATCCTCCAGGTTCCGGACCAGCGCCGGACTCAGATGACAGTGAGCCTGCTCCCGCGAGAAGCCGGCCATGTACTGGCGGAAGACGTCGAGCGGCTCCTCGCCGATCCGCAGCGCGCGCCGGTTGGCCGCGGCGTTGACCAGGCCGGAGCTGGTCAGGGACTCGAGCCGCGCCTCGACGGCCTCGTCGAGCGTGTCGGGCTCGACCACCTCGTCGCAGAGCAGCTCCGAGGGGGGCACCCCCGCCTCGAACTCGAGCCCGGAGAGGATCGCCTGCCGGGCCAGCCTGTCTCCCACCGAGCGCGGCAGGCGCAGGGGCGAGGCGCCCGGGATGATCCCCTCCTTGCGGGCGGGCAGGAAGAGGCGGCAACCACGCGAGGCGACCACGTGGTCGACCACATGGAGCAGCTGGCAGGCACCGCCGATCGCGTAGACCTCGGCACCGGCGACCCAGAGCTTCTCGGTCGTCTCCTCCGGCCGACCGGGGCGGTGCTCGGGCCCGCTCAGCCCGCGATAGATCTTGTTGACGTAGCCGAGGTCGCGGCTGATGAAGAACATGAACGGGAGCCGGCCGAGATAGAGCCGGGTCAGGTTGAGCCCGGAGCCGAAGATGCGCCTGCCCAGATAGCGGGGGTGCTCGACCACGCCCCCTCGCAGCACCCCGATCTCGATCTCGTCGTCGAGCAGGATCAGGTCGACGGCGCACTCCGAGGCCCAGAGCGTCGTGTCGTCCTCGGCGTTCAGGTGGCGCGGGTTGCGGAGCTCCAGCTGGCCGACCTTGTGATCGCGGCGGACCTCGACCGTGCCGAGGTCGGCGACGCCGGTCGCGCGGAAGTCGTCGATCCGCTCGAGCGCCTCATCGGTCGGCCGCAACATCGCCCAGACCAGGTGGGCGCCGGCGCGAGGTGAGGCGAGCACCTCGGAGAGGAAGAGGCCCTGGGCGATCTCGAGGCCCCGCTTCTCGGACAGCTTGCGCGCGGACTCGGCCGCCATCTCGGCGGCGCTCGGGACCAGGCCCGGATAGCGCTCGGCGGCCGCGGCCAGCAGCTGCTCGTCGCGGAGCGGCTTGGCGAGGCCGTCCGTGAGCTCGTCGTAGATCTCCTCGACGTGCTCGCGCAGGAATCCCTGCCGCGTCTCGTCGGTCCATTGCGTGGGCACTGGGCTAAGTGTCAGAAAACCTGACAATATCTCAGTTCGAGCATGATTCGCGCGGAGGAGACCGGAGCCGTGCTGTGGACGCCGCCTGCGGACGTCCGGGAGACCACGCAGCTCGGCCGCTACCTCGGGTGGCTGCGCGAGACCCGTGGGATCGACCACGCGGGCTACGACGAGCTCTGGCGCTGGTCGGTCGACGACCTCGAGGGGTTCTGGGGTTCCCTCTGGGACTTCTTCGAGATCAGCGCCCACACCCCCTACGAGCGGGTGCTCGGCTCGCGCGAGATGCCCGGCGCGGAGTGGTTCACCGGCTCCCGCCTCAGCTATGCCGAGCACATGCTCGGGCGCGAGGAGGACAGCGACAGGCTCGCCGTGCTGGCACGCTCCCAGACCCGCGAGCCGATCGACCTCAGCTTCGGCGAGCTGCGGGAGCAGGTGGCGAGGGCGCGCGCGGGCCTGCGGCGGCTCGGGATCGGGTCCGGGGACAGGGTCGTCGCCTATCTGCCGAACATTCCGGAGACGCTGGTCGCCTTCCTTGCGACGGCCAGCCTCGGCGCGATCTGGGCGACCTGCGCGCCCGAGTTCGGGCCGCGCAGCGTGATCGACCGCTTCGGTCAGCTCGAGCCGAAGCTGCTGCTCGCGATCGCCGGCTACACCTACGGCGAGAAGCCGATCGACCGGCGGGCGGAGGTCGCCGAGATCCGTGTCGCCCTGCCGAGCCTCGAGCGGGTCGTGCACGTCCCCTACGCCGCCGGGCCCGACGATGCCCTGCCGGAGGCCGTCGAGTGGGATGAGCTGCTCGCGGGGGGCGGACCGCTCGAGTTCGACCCCGTGGACTTCGATCATCCGCTCTGCGTCCTCTTCTCCTCCGGTACGACCGGGCTGCCGAAGGCGATCGTCCACCGTCACGGCGGCATCCTGATCGAGGCCTACAAGAACCACGGCCTGAGCTGGGACATCCAGCCGGGCGACCGGTTGATGTGGTTCACGACGACGGCCTGGATGATGTGGAACGCCCTCGTCTCGACCCTCCTGCTGCGCGCGTCGATCGTGATGCTCGACGGCAACCCGATCTACCCGGACCTGTCTGCCCAGTGGCGGCTCGCCGAGGAGCTCCGGCCGACGCTGATGGGGGCGGTCCCGGCGATGCTGATGGGCTGCCGCAAGGCGGGCCTCGACCTGCACCAATTCGACCTCTCCAGCATCCGCCAGCTCTGTGCGGCCGGCTCCCCGCTGCCGCCCGAGGGATTCGACTGGGTGTACGAGCAGCTCGGCCCGGACGTGCTGCTCAACGTCGGCAGCGGCGGCACCGACGTCTGCACCGGGATGGTCCAGGGCTCCCCGCTGCAGCCGGTCTACCGCGGGGAGATCGCCGGTTGCTGCCTCGCCGTCGACGTCGCCGCCTACGACGAGAACGCCCAGCCGGTGGTTGGCGAGCTGGGCGAGCTCGTGATCCGCTCGCCGATGCCCTCGATGCCGGTCGGCTTCTGGAACGACCCCGGCGACGAGCGCTACCGCGCCGCCTACTTCGAGCACTTTCCGGGCGTCTGGCGCCACGGCGACTGGATCATCTTCACCGAGCGGGGCAGCTGCGTGATCACCGGCCGCTCCGACGCGACGCTGAACCGAGGCGGAGTGCGCCTCGGCACGGGCGAGGTCTACTCGGTGGTGGAGGGCATCGAGGAGGTGATCGAGAGCCTCGTCGTCCACATCGAGGACCCCGAGGGCGGGCCCGGGGAGCTGATCCTCTTCGTGGTCCTCGCCGACGGGGGGGAGCTCGACGACGAGCTGCGCAAGCGGATTCGCACCGAGCTGCGCTCGGCGCTCTCGCCGCGCCACGTCCCGGACACCGTCGCGGCGGTGCCGGCGATCCCCAAGACCTTGACGATGAAGAAGCTCGAGCTGCCGGTGAAGCGGATCCTGCTCGGCGACCCGCCCGAGAGGGTCGCGAGCCGGGACGCGCTCGCCGACCCGCACGCGCTCGACGCCTTCGTCGACTTCGCCGCCGAGCGGGCACCCAAGCAGAGCAAGCGCTACATCACCCGCTAGCTCGTTCTCTCAGCCGCTCTCCGCGATCAGCCCGCTGAAGAACTCCGTGTCCGCCGGCTGCAGCTGGCAGAGCTCGACGTAGTGGCCGAGCAGGGCGGTGGTGTCGACGTAGGCGAGGCGGGCCCGGTCGGGGATCAGGATCGTGTACTCGAAGTCGAGACCGTGCTCGCCGACGAGCTTCTCCACCGAGCTCCACGCCTCGTCCCCCAGCGGAACGAGCATCGCCAGGTGATGGAGGCCGAGCACGCCTCCGTTCCTCGGCAGGAAGCGCCGGTAGAACTCGACCTCGCCGGCGAGCGGCTCGATCAACTCGATGACCAGGCCACCCCGGGCGCCCATCGCGACCCGCGGCCTCCACTCCACCTGATCGCCGCCCTTCAAGAAGGTCGCGCCCTCGACGGGGACCTCGGTGGCGTTCTCGACCCCGAGCAGATCGCGGAGCTCCGCCATTCCCCGCTCGAGATCCGGGGTGACGTAACAGACCTGCCAGATGTTGGCGAACAGGTCGCCGAGCACCTCGATCGGTCGCGGATCGGCGAACAGGTCCGACGCCGGGCGAACCGTGCCGGGACTCATGCCGGAACCTCGGCGCCCGCCCGCTGGTGCAGCGTGCGAGCCAGCTCGTCGATCCTGGACAGCTGCGGATGATGGCCGGCCTCCAGCTCGACCACGTCGGTGACCTGCCTGTCCTCGACCAGCCTTCGCTGCAGCGCGGGCGGCACGATGCGGTCCCTGTTGCAGATCACGTAGCTGCGGGGGATGGACTCGAACTCGCTGTTCAGGGAGACGGGCCGAGTGAGGGGCTCGAGCGCCTGGGAACCGGTCATCCCGACCGCCCAGCCGATCACCTCCGGCGAGCAGTCGTGGTTGGATGCTCGGCAGGTCGAGTCCGGGATGGTCCCGACCGGGGGGTCGCCCGAGACCGAGATGGTCGCCTGCACCAGATCGTCGGCGGCCTCCGGCAGGGCCGTCAGGTCGGTCAGGCTCTGACCGTCACCGGGCAGGAAGGCAGCCACGTAGACGAGGCGCTTGACGCGGTCCGGTCGCCGGGCAGCCGCCTGGGAGATCACGATGCCGCCCATGCTGTTGGCCACCAGGATCGCGGGCTGATCCGCGCCAGCGAGTACCTCGCAGATGCGCTCGGTGTAGGCGTCCAGGGTCACCTCCTCGACCGGGGTCGTGTCGTCGCCCGAGCCCGGCAGGTCGGGGGCCTCGACCGTGTGACCGAGCTCCTCCAGCCGCTCGGCCAGCGGCCCCCAGATCCAGCTGCCGACGAAGGCGCCGTGGACCAGTACGAACCTCGCCATCTCTCCTCCTCACCTCATGGGGTCAGGACGACCTTGCCGTGCAGTCCGCCCGCCTCGACGAGCCGGTGTGCCTGCGCCGCCTCGGCCAGCGGCAGGGTGCGGTCGACGCGGGTGCGAAGCCTTCCCGCGGCGACCGCCTCGACCAGCTCGCGCAGGGCCTGGCGATCGGGGTGGACCAGAAACGACTCCTGCCGGATGCTCCGCCCGGGTGGCGCCTCGGGGGGTCGGCGCGTGCTGACCACCGCGCCGCCGTCCTCGACGGCCGCGAAAACCGGCTCGCCGAGGGGAACGGCGTCGAAGACCGCCGGGACCGGGTCGATCGAAGCGACGTCCGCGTCACGCGGCAGCACCTCGTCCGCCCCCAGCGCGCGGAGCCAGTCCTCGTCGCCGCGCCCGGCCTGGGCGATCACGCGATGCCCGGCCTGCCTCGCCAGCTGCACGGCGAAGCTGCCGACGGCGCCGCTCGCGCCG
>DATGDO010000001.1:0-9210 GCA_035310805.1 Solirubrobacterales bacterium | reverse complement strand
CATCGAGAACCACACCCTTTCATTCCGTCGTGAGCGTTCAGGCTGACGAAACAGCATGAGGCGAGGAAGTTGCGGCCTTGCGAGGATGCATTCATGGCCCAGAGGAGGCGCAGGCGCGGCAAGCCGGACAGACCCGTCGATCCGGAGAGCATCAGGGAGGTCGTCCGGCGCACGGACGCGAATCCGCAGCTCGTCGCGACCGCCCGCTTCCTGCGCGGCCTGATCCCCGGAGGCGAGCCGGAGACCTCCGAGATGCCCGAGCCCATGCAGCGTCTGATGCAGGAGGTCCAGCCGAAGGGCCCGAGCACCCTCAAGGAGGTCGGCAAGGGGGCCCTCCAGGCTTGGCAGGCGCTCTCGGAGGCACAGAGGCGACGGCGCGGGACCGCCGACGTCGCGATCCTGTTCACGGACCTGGTGGGGTTCTCGGACTGGGCGCTCGAGGCGGGCGACGAGGCGGCGCTCGAGATCCTGCGTCAGGTCGGTGACGCCGAGCAGAAGGCCATCTCCGCCCACAAGGGGGCGATCGTCAAGCGCCTCGGCGACGGAGCGATGGCGGTCTTCGGCGACGCAGAGCAGGCCGTCTCGGCCGCGCTGGAGGCCCAGCGCGAGATCTCGAAGATCGAGGTCGAGGGCTACCGTCCGAAGCAGCGCGCGGGGGTCCATCGAGGCACGCCGCGAAAGGTGAAGGGCGATTTCCTCGGCGTCGACGTCAACGTCGCCGCCCGGGTAGGGGACTGCGCCGAAGCGGGCGAGGTGCTGATCTCGGAACCGGTCCGCGATCAGCTCGATCGGCGGCGCTTCAGATTCGGCCGCTCTCGTGAGCTCGCGGCGCCCGGCGCCCCGGCGGACCTCACGGTCTGCTCGGTGAAGGCGCGCCGCAAGCTCTGAGCGCGATTACCCGTAGGTAATGGATTCGCCGAGCGGGCCTCACCAAGGTCAGCGGCGAGTTCGAGGGCAAGCTCGGGAGGTCGCCTATCCGAGGGTGCTCCGCAGGCGAAGCCGAGGAGCAACCCCGACTCATGTCAATAGACGAAGGCGACGCTCAGGTAGTAGCCGGCGACGACGGTGAAGATGACCGCGTCCAGCCGGTCGATCAGCCCTCCGTGGGGACCGAAGAGCCGGCCGGTGTCCTTGACGCCGAGGTCCCGCTTGATCAGCGAGGCGAAGAGGTCGCCGGTCGGCGCGATCGCCCCGATGCAGATCCCCATGAGCAGGGCGTCCACACCGGGGAGCCAGTCCTGGTAGAGGCCGGCGAACCAGAAGCCCAGAGTCGCGCCGAGGAAACCGCCGATGCCGCCCTCGAGCGTCTTGTTCGGTGAGATCCGCGGGGTGATCTTGCGGGAGCCGAAGAGCTTGCCGGCCGCGTACGCAGCCGTGTCGCCGAGAAAGGTCGCGACCAGGACGTCGATCAGCAGCGCCCCGCCGTGGGTGGGCAGGTCGCGGAGCAGGACGGCGTGAGAGAAGCCGATCCCCATCCAGGCGACCCCGAGGACGGTGAACGCGATCGAGGTGGTGATCGCCTCGTGGGAGCGCCGGGCCGCCGCGAAGGCGAAGGCGAGCGGGAAGATTGCCGCGAAGACGAGCACGATCTGGAAGGCGGTGCCGTAGTGAGCCGCGATCACCATTCCCGCGGCGACGGCGTAGGCCGGCAGCATGATCGGCGCCTCGGGCTCGGCCATCCGGAAGAACTCGCGGGCGCCCAGGATCGCCAGCGCGACCATCGCGAGGGTGAAGACCAGGCCGCCGGCGCTCACGATCGCGATCGCGAAGATCGCCCAGGGAATCGCGACAACGACGCGCGCCGTCGTCTCAGACATCTCCGGGATCAGCTTCAGCCAACGCTTCGGCTTGGGCTCCTGCTCGTCAGCCGAGCGCGTCACGACGATCTCGGGCTCGAGCGGCTCCCCGAAGGGCTCCTCCTCGAAGGGCTGCTGCCCGCGGCGCCGCTCCTCGGGATCCGGCTCCCCGCGGCCGAACTGAAACGAGGGCGGGTCGAGATCCTCGAGCACGTTATCTCGCCCCGAAGCGCCGCTGGCGCTCCTCGTATTCGGCCAGCGAGGCCTCGAAGACCTGGCGCGTGAAGTCGGGCCAGAGCTCGTCTCGGAAGACGAACTCCGAGTACGCGCACTGCCAGAGCAGGTAGTTGGAGATCCGCTGCTCGCCGCTCGTGCGGATCAGCAGGTCGGGGTCGTGCATCTCGGGCGCATAAAGGTGCTTCTGGAACTCCTCCTCCCCGCCGCCCTCGTACGCCGCGGCGGCGTCGAGGATCTCCGCACGCCCACCGTAGTTGAAGGCGACGAAGAGCGTGATGCGCGAGTTGTCGGAGGTCTCAGCCTCGGCCCAGTCCATCCGCCGGGTGAGCTCGTCGCTGATCCCCTCGCGGCGCCCGATGAAGCGCATCCGCACCCCTTCCGCGTTCAGCTCGGGCGTCTCGCGGTCGATCCGCCCGGCGAACATCGCCATCAGCCCGTCGACCTCGGCCTTGGGCCTGGTCCAGTTCTCCGTCGAGAACGAGTAGACGGTGAGCTCCTTGATGCCGAACTCGGCGGCGTCGCGCAGCCGCTCCTTGACCACGTCCGCGCCCGCCTCGTGTCCCTCGATCACCGGCAGGTCTCGCTGTTGAGCCCAGCGCCCATTCCCGTCGGTGATGATCGCGACGTAGTCGGCTGGCATCAGGCGGCGAGAACCACGGGCCGCCTAGACCTCGAGGATCTCTTCCTCTTTGCCCTTGAGAAGAGAGTCGATCTCGCCGATCGCGGAGTCGGTGTGCTTCTGGAGCTCGGTCTCGCCGTGGTGCTCCTCGTCTGAGCCGGCCTCGCCCTCCTTCTTCAGCTCCCGGAGGTCGTGCATGACGTCGCGGCGGATGTTCCGCACCGCCACGCGGCCCTGCTCGGCGACCCCGTGAACCACTTTGACGAGCTCCTTGCGGCGCTCCTCGGTGAGCTCCGGGATCTGCAGGCGGATCACGTTCCCGTCGTTCGACGGGGTCAGCCCGAGGTCGGATTCCATCACCGCCTTCTCGATCGTCGAGATCGAGGACTTGTCGTAGGGCGTGACGGTGAGCATCCGGGCGTCGGTCGCCGCCACCTGGGCGAGCTGCTTGAGCGCGGTCTGCGCGCCGTAGTAGTCGATGCTGAGGCGGTCGAGCAGGTGCGGGGAGGCCCGGCCGGTGCGGACGGTGGCGAGCTCGTTGCGCGTCGCCTCCACGGACTTCTGCATCCGCTCCTTGGCGTCGGCGAGTAGCTCGTCGATCATCTCGATCATCAGCTGCGTACCCCTGGAGCCGGCTCGGTCGCGGGCTTCGACGACACCAGGGTGCCGACCCTCTCTCCGCTGACGATCCTATCTATGTTGCGCTCGTCCGCCATGTTGAAGACGTAGATGGGCAGGTCGTTGTCCATGCAGAGCGAGAGGGCGGTCGAGTCCATCACCCGCAGGCCGCGCTCGATCGCCTGGCGGTGGCTGATCTCGGGGAGGAAGCTCGCGTGCGGATCGAGCGACGGGTCGGCGTCGTAGACGCCCTCCACTTCGTTCTTGGCCATCAGGATCGCCTCGGCGTGGATCTCGAGCGCCCTGAGCGCCGCAGCGGTGTCGGTGGTGAAGAACGGGTTGCCGGTGCCGGCCGCGAAGATCACTGCCCGGCCCTTCTCGAGGTGGCGGATGGCGCGGCGGCGGATGTACGGCTCCGCGACCTCGGTGACCGCCATCGCCGAGAGCACGCGCGTGTCGACGTCGACCTTCTCGAGGGCGTCCTGCAGCGTCAGGGCGTTGAGGACGGTCGCGAGCATGCCCATGTAGTCGGCGGTGGCGCGGTCCATGCCCTCGGCCGCGCCCTCGAGTCCGCGGTAGATGTTGCCGGCGCCGACGACGATCGCGACCTCGACGCCCCGTGCCCGCACCTCCTGGACCTGGTTGGCGATGCGCTGGATCTGCGCCGGATCGGTCCCCTGGTCCAGGTCGCCCATCAGGGCCTCCCCGGAGAGCTTAAGCAGGATCCGCTTGAACGGAGCCGAGGCCAAGCGGCTCTACTCCTGCCCCACCTCGAAGCGCGAGAAGCGGGCGATCCGGACGTTCTCACCGGTCTTGGCCGCCAGCTCCGACCTCAGGTCCTCGATCGTCTTGCCCTCGTAGCGCTCCTCGTTGAAGTGCTTCTGGTCGAGCAGAACGAGCTCGGAGGCCCACTTGCGGAGCTGACCGTCGACGATCTTCTCGACGACCTCGGCCGGCTTGCCGTCCGCCTTCGCCTTCTCCTCGAGGAAGCTTCGCTCGCGGGCGACGTCCTCGTCGGGGATGTCCTCGAAGGAGACATGCTCGGGGTTCATCGCGGTGACGTGGATCGCGACCTGGCGCGCGAACTCCTGAAAGTCCTCGTTGCGAGCAACGAAGTCGGTCTCGCACTGGACCTCGACCAGGGCGCCCTTGCGGCCATCGGCATGGACATAGGAGGCGACCAGGCCCTCCGAGGTGCCGCGGCCGCTTCGCTTGGCCGCCGACGCCGCGCCCTTCTTGCGGAGGATGTCGATGGCCTTCTGCTCGTCTCCGTTCGACTCCTCCAGGGCGTTCTTGACGTCGACGATCGGCGCGCCGGTGCGCTCGCGCAGCGCCTTCACGTCGGCCGGTGTCACCGCCATCAGGATTCAGCTCCGCTCTGGGTCTGCGCCGGCTCTGGCGTGGGCGCCGGCTCGTCCGTCTGCTGGGGCTGGGGCACCTCGATACCCGCTTCGCGGTTGGCCTCGGCCTCGGACCCCTGCGCATCGTGCGGCTTCGCGTCCCCCTCCGGCTGCGGCTGGGGGACCTCGGCGGCCGCCTCCCTCTCGGCCTCGGCGCGGGCCTTCTCCTCTGCCTCCTGACGGGCCTTCTCCTCTGCCTCCTGGCGTGCCTTCTCCTCTGCCTCGCGCCGCTGACGCTCCTCCTCCTCGCGGCGCTTCCGCTCCTCCTCCTCGGCCCGGCGGCGCTCCTCCGCGGCGCGCCAGTCGGCGGCGGCACCCTCGATCGCGGAGCCGAGGGTGCCGATGACCAGCTCGCAGGAGCGGATCGCGTCGTCGTTGCCCGGGATCACGTAGCTGACCGGGCCGGGGTCGCAGTTGGAGTCGACCAGCCCGATGATCGGGATCTCGAGCCGCTCGGCCTCCCGCAGGGCGATCTCCTCGGTCTTCAGATCGACGATCACGACGGCGTCGGGGAGGCGCTGCATGTCGGCCACCCCGCCGAGGTTGTATTCGAGCTTCCGCAGCTCGGCCTCCATCGACATGCGCTCCTTGGTGGGCAGCAGGTCGAGACGGCCGCCCTCCTTCAGGTCACGGAGCTCGTGCAGGCGCTGGATCCGCTTGCGGATCGTCTGGAAGTTGGTGAGCAGCCCGCCGAGCCAGCGCCTGTTCACGTACGGCATCTCGCAGCGCTCGGCCCATTCCTGGACCGAGTCGCGGGCCTGCTTCTTGGTTCCGACGAAGAGGATCACTCCCCCCTTCGCCGCGACCTCGGTGACGAACCCGGTCGCCTGATTGAGAAGCTCCTCCGTCTGGAGGAGATCGATGATGTGGATGCCCTCCCGCTCTCCGAAGATGAAGCGGCGCATGCGGGGGTTCCAGCGCCGCGTCTGGTGGCCGAAGTGAACTCCAGCCTCCAGCAGCTCCTTGATGCCTACGTCGGCCATCTGCCCTTCCTGTCGCTTGCCTTGTTAGAGGGGGCTCCGCAGGCACAGCCGAGGGGCCACCCGTTCATCTGGGCCCCACCGCGGCTTCGGGACCCGGCTGGGCCGGGCAGCGTCCCGTCACCGGTCGGCGGGGGTTGGGTTCCAAAGTCCGCGGGATTGTAGGCCCTGAGCAACGAACGCCTCCGCTCAGGCTCCTCGGGCCCTCTCCAGAGCCTCTTGCAGGTCCGGTGGGAGGTCCGACGTGAACTCCAGGTTCTCGCCGGTACGCGGCTGCTTGAGCCTGAGTCGCGAGGCGTGCAGGAACTGGCGCTCCAGCCCGTGACGTCCGGGCGAGCCGTATTCCGGATCCCCGACGACCGGATGCCCGATCGCCGCGAAATGGACCCGGATCTGGTGGGTGCGGCCCGTTTCGAGGCGGGCGCGCACGAGCGTGTCGCCCGGCAGTGTCTCGGTCACCTCGAAGTGCGTGCGCGCCAGGCGTGACCCGGCGCCCTTGACGGCCCTGATCGTGCGCCGCCGCCGATGGCGTCCGAGCGGCGCGTCGATCGTCCCGGTGCGGCTGGCGAGGCGTCCCTCGACCAGCGTCGTGTACTCGCGGACCACCTCCCGCGCCCTCACCATCCGCGCCAGCTCTCTCTGGGCCTTCTCGTTGCGTGCCACCAGCATCAGGCCGGAGGTGTTCTTGTCGAGGCGGTGAACGATCCCCGTCCGCCCACCCTCTCCGCCGCCGGCGATCCCCTCAAGCAGGTCGACCAGCGTATCCCCCTCGTGCGACGGGGCCGAGTGGACGACCAGGCCGGCGGGCTTCTCGATCACGGCCAGGTCCTCGTCGAGGTGGACGATCAGCCGCTTCGCCTCGGGCCTCACGACCGCCTCCGCCGGCCCTCCGAGCGCTCCACGTCGAAGAGCAGCAGCAGGACGCCGGCGACGATCGCCACGTCCGCCAAATTGAAGGTGGGCCAGAGCGGCAGGTCGATGAAGTCGGTGACGGCGCCGTCGCGGACGCGATCGGCGAGGTTGCCCAGCGCGCCGCCGATCAGCAGCGCGGCGGGGAGCCAGATCGGCCAGCCGCCGCGGTCCCTGGACGCCAGGAAGACGAGGAGCCCGAGCAATAGGACGATCGTGGCGCCGATCAGGATCGCTGAGATGTCTCCGCCGAGGCCGAAGGCGACGCCCTTGTTGCGCACGTTCTCGAAGGCGAGGAAGGGCAGGACCTCGGAGCGATCCCCAGGCGACACGAGGGAGGTGGCGAGCGCCTTGGTCCCCTGATCGAGTGCGACCACCACGCCGCAGGTCACCAGGGCCGGCACCAGCAGGTCCAGGTACCGCCTCAACCGTGGATCAGCGCCACGACCACGCGCCAGACGATGCTGAGGACGATGATCGCGAGGATCGGGCTGATGTCGATCGCCATGCCGCCCCCACCGAGCGGCGGGATCAGGCGGCGGAAGATGTTCAGGTACGGGTCGACCACCTGGTGGACGAAGTCGACGCTGGCTCGCAGCCACGGGTAGTACGGCATCCGCGGGATCCAGGAGAGCAGGATCCGGATGAAGATCAGGATGAAGTAGACGAGAAAGAGCGCGCTGACGTAGTTGGCGACGTCGACGCGCGTGATCGCGAGCAGGATGCTCACCGCCGGGCTCGCTCCAGCGAGGCATCGACGGCCGCCTGGAGGATCTCGTGGATCCGATGCTCCTGGAGCTTGTTGAGACCGGCCTCGGTCATCCCCCCGGGCGACGCGACCGCCTGCTTGAGGACGGCGGGCTCGTGCAACTCGAGCAGCCCGCCCGTCGCGCTCATCGCGCGCGAGACCATCCGCATCGCCTGGTCCTCCCTCAGGCCCTCCCGGACGCCCGCTTCGACCAGCACCTCGGCCATCAGCGCCAGATAGCCGGGTGAGCAGCCCATGATCGCCGTGGCGGCGTCGATCAGCTCCTCCTCGAGCTCGATCACCTCCCCGACCAGCCCCAGCAGCTCCGTGATCCGCCTCCGGTGCTCGTCCGAGGTCCCCTCCGGATAGGTGACGCAGAGGACGGCCTGGCGCAACTGGGCCCCGAGGTTGGGCATCACGCGGACCAGCCCGATCCCCGGGAGTGCCTCGGCGAGCGTCGCGAGCGTGGTGCCGGCCAAGATCGAGAGGACGGGCGTGCCGGCCTCGACCAGCTCCGCGGCTACGGCATCGAGCACGTTCGGCTTGACCGCCAGCACGACGAGATCCGAGGCCTCGGCCAGCGCCGTGTTGCCCTCCAGCGCCTCCCCACCGACCTCCTCCGCGAGCCGCTCAGCGCGCCTGGGCTCGGCATCCGCGAACAGCATCGTCTTCGGCGCGCCCGGCTCGTCACGCGCCGCGGCCCAGCCGCGGGCGAGCCCGCCGGCCATGCTGCCTGAACCCACGAAGCCGACCTTCATGGCGGGAAACTCTATTCGCAGGCTGGTAGGCGGCTGCTCTCAGGACCGAGGCCGGTCGCCGCTGAGCACCTGCTCGCAGAAGTCCCGCAGGGCGGCGGCGAACTGGTCGCTGGCCGACGGGCTCCTGTTGGTGCTGGTTCGGCGCGCCGCCGGCAAGGCGGCGACCGCGTCGTCGAATCCCTCCGCCGTGAAGACAAGGCACCCGTCGTGCTTGACGAGGAGCAGCGGAACGTCCAGGTCTCGGAGCAGCTCCCCGATCGGCTCGGGTCGCGCGATCAGCATCTCCCAGACGCGGGAGGCGGTCTCCATGGGGGGGAACCGGTCGACCATCTGAGCTGCGGTCTCCTCGTCATATCCCCCCTGCGTGAATTGGGTGATCCCGTAGCGCACGAAGGACTCGTAGTCGGAGCGCAGGAGCTGCGTCATCGCCGCCACCACCTCACCGTTCACCGCGGGTCGCGCGCCATCGCTCCCGTAGTCGAGTGTCGCGTGGCCGAGGGCGAGACCGAGCACTGGGTCCGGCCGGACGGCGGCGACCCGCGCGGCGGTCGCGGTACCCCACGCGTCTCCAACCACGAAGTACGAGTCCCAGCCCCGTCCCTCGACCTCCCGGAGCGCACGTCGAACGACCAATTCGCGGTCGAGGGCCGCATAGTCGTCGTTCGGCAGCTCCTCGTCGCCCATGCCGGGAGCGTCGAACGTGGCCACGTCAGCCCATTCCGCGAGCATCCCGGCGATGGCCCACTCGACCTCGGTGAACTGCGGGCAGAGCAAGAGATGAGGCCGATGCACCGTCCCAATCTCTCACAGCGGCGCCGGGGCCGCTACGACTGGTTGAAGAAGCCGCCCTCGAGCAGGCGGGCCTTCTCCTCGGCGGACACCTCGACGTTCTGGGGCGTCAGCAGGAAGATGCCCTGCGCGATGCGCTGCATCCCGCCACCGAGGGCGTAGGTCATGCCCGAGGAGAAGTCGATCAGCCGCTTGGAGAGCTCGCGGTCGGTCGACTGGAGGTTGATGATCACCGGCTTCGAGCGCTTGAACTCGTCGGCGACCTGCTGAGCATCGTTGAAGCTCCGGGGGGTGACCACGTGCATGGAGGCGACGCCGCCCCCGTTTCCGGGCGCCCCGCCCCGTCGGCGGCTCCG